>CAVGIZ010000012.1:0-20850 GCA_963629255.1 Anaerovoracaceae bacterium | reverse complement strand
GAATCCCGCCGTCATTGCGCTGCTGCGCGGCGAATGCCGGCGGTCGTTTCGCGCCGACGAGCAGACGCCGCAAGGCTTTGGCGAAGAGGACTATGACAGATATGTCTGGCCTCTTCTGTCGCTGTCGGGGAAGCTCCGCAATCCGGGCGCCCTGGTTCGGCGCATTTCCAAGTGCTTCCGCGACGAAGGCCCCTGGTATACGCTGAAGAGAATGCTCGCCTTTGGCAGCGGAGGCCCGAAGAAACTGCGTGGCAGAGAGAAAGCTCTTCGTCGCCTGCGTCAGATCGAAGAGGCGCGGCAGAAGACGACTCCCGACCTCTATCTCGTCACGGGGCAGGTGAATTCCAGGACGAACGAACCGATCGACAGCTGGACGTTCTTTAAATGGCTGCAGGATCACAACATTCCGAGTCGCTATCTGACCTGGCGGGAGCATGTGTTCTACAAGAAGCTTGTCCGCGAAGGCAAGACGAAGGATGTGGTGGCGCTCAAGGGTGATGGCTTTTCCGATCACGAGATCCTTTATCGCCATCCAGGTCTGCTTGTTCGGGCGAAGGCTCTCGTCCAGGAGAATACGGCCTTGGATTCGGTTCTCTGGAAATGGATTGTCAATTTGCCGAATTGCGAGCGCGTCTTCCTGCAGCATGGCGTCACGTTCTGGAAGTGCGAGGCGGCTTTGTTCCGCAGCTTTGCGGAGTGCAACAGCGTGAACGTCTCGTCTGTCCGGGAGAAAGTGCTCCTCGAGAAGAACGTCGTCGTCAATCCGAACGTGGGCGTGCTGCCGCGCTACATCGTCGCCGGCCTCCCGCGCTTCGACCTGCTGAAGGACGAACGAGATCCGAATCGCTCGGAGTTCGTCCTGTTCGTCATGTTCACCTGGCGCAAGTCGTTTGGCGATGATCTCGACAGGATCAGGACGAGCGTCTACTGCCAGCGCATCTGCGAGTTTCTGCGTCCTGAGAATCTGCAGCGTCTCAAGAGGAGCCGCGTCCGCATCGTCGCCTCGATCCATCACCACATTGCGAATCGCATACCCGATTTCACCTTGGGCGAAGGCGTTGAGATTGCGCCGACGAACAAGGTGTCCTACTGGATTCGCCATGCGGACGCGTGCCTCACCGACTATTCGAGCGTGTCGTTCGACTTCGCGTTCCTGCACAAGCCGACGATCTACTGGATCCCGGATGCGGAGGATATGACGTTGAACAGGCGGGATCGCGCCGAGATTGATTTCGCACGGCAACAGGCGAAGAGTTTTTATAACGTGGTGGAGTCTGAAGAAGACACACTGAAGTTGATTGAATCCTACGCTAAGAAGAACTTTGTCCTTGAACCTGAGAAGTGCGCTATCGCCGACACGTTCTTCGCCTACAAGAAAGACGTTTGCCGGCATGTCTACGAAGGGATCGAGGAGATTATCAAGGAGAGGCAGAATGAACGGTGAGACACTCAGTGATAAGCGCGACGGATCGCCGCTTCTTTCCGTCATCATCCCCGTCTACAATGTCGAGAAGTATCTTGCTGAATGTCTTGACTCTGTTTGCGCGCAGACGCTGAAGGACATTGAGATTATTTGCGTGGACGATGGTTCGACGGACGGCTCGGGTGCGATTCTTGATGAATATGCGCGGCGTGATTTGCGTATTCGCGTCATTCATCAAGAGAATGCGGGTGTTGGGGCGGCGCGAAACCGTGGCATGGACGAGGCGAAGGGGAAGTACATTGCCTTTGTTGATGGTGACGATTATCTCGAAGCGCATGCGGAGGAAGAGACGGTTGCATTGTGTGAGAAATACGATTTGGATCTGTGTCTATTTGACTTTATGTGTTTTGACTGGCAGACAGGCGAAGAATTGGATCATGGTTTTTACATTCGCAAGCATCCGGAGATTCCGCGGAATCAAGTTTTTGCGCCGCGGGATTTGTCGGATTGGGGGTTCAACGCTGGGATGTTCGGCGGCGTCTTTCGTCGGGGTTTTCTTGAGGCCGAGAAGATTCGTTTCTCCGAGTTGAAGCTAGGAGAGGACTTTTGTGTACTTTTTAGGTTGCTTTCATGTGCGAATCGGGCTTATGTAAATCCGAAGATTTTCTATCATTACCGTCGTGGCGATCCATCGTCCGCTATCTCGCGGTTGAAGAAGGTGGGGGCGGAGACGAAGGGCGCGGTGGATGCGCAAGTTCTTTTTGTGAAGGCCTGTGCGTTGCTGCTGGATGAATGTTCTGAGCGGCTTCCGTCGCCTGCGTTTGCCGCGCTTTTGCGGCGGTGTTATCGCGATATCATTGGCTATGCCGAGAAGAATCCAGCTGTTGTTGCGTTGATGCGCGGCGAATGCCGGCAGGCACTTCGTGTGGATGAGCAAACGGAGAAGAGCCTTGGGAAAAATCTTTATTTTCAATTTGTCAATGTTCGCTGGCCGTTGTTGGGGTGGATTCGTAATCGAAGGGGTTTGATAGGGCGTATTATCAAGTGTTATCATGACGAGGGTTTTTGGTATACGTTGAAGCGGATGCTTGCTTTGGGTCGGAAGGATTCGAGGGTTTTGCGTCTTTTGCGGCAAGTTGGGAAGGCGCGGCAGAAAGCGACGCAAGATCTTTATTTGGTTGTGGCGGCGCTGAGTTCGAAGACGAGTGAGTCGATTGATAGTTGGACGTTTTTTTGTTGGCTGCAGAATCGCGGTATTCCCAGTCGTTATCTTGTGAGTCGGGATCATTCGCGTTATGCCAAGATTGTTGAAGAAGGGCGGACGAAGGATGTTGTTGTTCTTGCGGGGAATGGGCGAGACGATGAGATTCTTTTGGAGCATTCGGATTTGCTTTGTCGGGCGAAAGCGGTTGTACAGGAGGAGTATTCGCTGAATCGGGAGCTTAAGGAGTGGCTTTACAAGCTGTCGGGATGTGAGCGCGTTCTTTTGCGGCATGGCATTGGTTTTTGGAAATTGAGTTATGCGATTGTGAACAACTACGCGATGTTCAATTCTGTGAATGTTTCTTCTGTGCGAGAGAAGGAGCTTTTGGAAAGTGTCGTTCCAGTTTCTCCAGTGGATGGAAAGATGCCGCGCTTTTTGGTCGCGGGGCTTGCACGATTTGACCAGTTGAGAGATGAACGTGAAGCGGGGCGCACAGAATTTGTTTTGTTCATTATGTTTACATGGCGGCAGACGTTTGCTAAGAGTCCAGAGAGGATTGATGCAAGTGCTTATTCGCGACGCATTCGGGAGTTTCTTTCTAGTAAGAATATGATGAGGCTGAAGCGGAGCCATGTGCGTGTTGTTGTTGCGCTTCACAATGCGCTTGCATCGAGAGGTTATTCGTTTTCGTTCTGCGAGAATGTGGAGATGGTTTCAACGGATAATGTGTCCTATTGGATTCGTCATGCGGATGCGTGTTTGACCGACTATTCGAGCGTGGCATTTGATTTTGCGTTTTTGCACAAGCCGACGATTTATTGGATTCCGGATGCTGGGGACCCGATGCTCAATGAAAGCGACCGCGGCGAAATTGAGATTGCCCAGCGTCAGGCGAAGGACTTCTACAACGTGGAGACATCGGAGGAAGGCGCGCTCAAGTTGATTGAATTTTACGCCCAGCGGAATTTTGTTCTCGAGCCGGAGAAATGTGCGATTTCCGATACGTTCTTTGCCTATAGGAAGGACGTTTGCCAGCACGTTTATGAAAGCATCGAGGAGATTATCAAGGAGCGGCAGATGAATAGCTCTAGAGAGGGGGAATCGTAAGAAATATGCGCTTGTCCGTCATCATTCCAGTTTATAACGCGGCACCGTATTTGGCGGAATGTCTTGAGTCCATTTTGACGCAACTTCCGATGGATGCCGAGGTTATTTGCGTGGATGATGGTTCGACTGATAACTCCGCGGCAATTCTTGAATCTTTTGCACGGCGTGAGTTTTGCATCAAGATTCTTCATCAGGAGAATGCGGGGCAAGGTGCCGCGCGGAATCGTGGTCTTCAACAAGCACAGGGCGATTTCATTTATTTTGCTGATGTGGATGATGCACTCACGGGAAACTATTCCTTTGCGCAACTCATTGAGGAGATGACGCGTAACAATCTTGATGTTCTTTTCTTTGATGCCGCGATACGATTTGATTCGCCGGAGCTGGCAGATGTATCTCGTATTTCGCCGCGCTATTATATACGGCGGCATAAATATCCAGACGTTTGCCCTGGCGTAGATTTGTTCGCGAAATTTGTTGCCCATCATGAGTTTCTTATCTCGCCGCCTTTGATGTTGTTGCGTCGTTCATTCCTGGATGAGAACAAGTTACGATTCCCAGAAGGTTGCTACTACGAAGACAACGTCTTTACTCAACATGTGATGCTTGAGGCAAAGCGCGCGAGCCATCGGGCATGGCAATTCTACCTTCGCAAGGTTCATGATGGTAGCACCGTGACGCAGGTGCCAACCTTACGCCATTTGCGTGGACGCCTTGCTTGTTATCAAAATGTGTTTGACTTGCTACAGAAAAAAGGCTGGTCGCCGCAAGTGCATTCGGCATTGTGCGACCGTCTTCGCATTCATAAGCATTATTTGCGTCGCACGGTTCGAGAGAATCCTGAATTGATTGCAAAGTATCAGGGGCAATTGACATCGGATGAACAAGCGCTTGTGCGCTCCGTTCAAGACTATCCGCTCTTTGACAAGATGGCGGACGTTTTTCAGTGTTTCAAGGATCGCGGCCTCGTCTATACGATGCGACGCATTCTGTTTGGGCGAGGAGAACGGCTATGAACCTCTCTGTCATCATTCCTGTACATAATGCCGCGCGCACGTTGAAGGACTGTCTTGAGTCTGTCTTGCGCCTAGGTTGCGTTCAGGAAATCATTTGTGTGGATGATGGTTCAACAGATGATTCCGCGGCACTTCTTTCCCAATTTGCCGCGCGTGATGGGCGCATTCAAATTCTTCACACGCCTTTCCAAGGTGCGGGTGCTGCACGCAATAAAGGGCTTGCCGCGGCGCAGGGCTCCTGGCTTTGGTTTGTGGATGCGGACGATTTTATCCCGTCCGATTCTTTTGCCGCGCAACTTGAAAAAACGTTGGGCGAAAATTCCGCGGCAGATATCATTCTTTTCAATGCGACGGAATTGGATGATCGCACGCATTGGCGTACGCCGCTTCCGCTCAATCTCAAAACTGCCGCGGAACGAAGCGCGCCTTCTTGGCTTATCGCTGCGGGTACGGCACCTTGGAACAAGATTTTTCGCCGTGACTTCATTGTTGCTCATCGTATCACCTTTCAAGAAATTGCGCGGACGAATGATGCGGCTTTTGTTGTGACGGCCCTCGCGCTCGCCCAGACCATTTGTGTTCTTCCTGCGACGGGCTACATCTATCGCATCAATGCGGGCGAGAGCCTTCAGCAAACGAACGCATCATCTCCGTTTTGCTTTTATGACGCGCTCAAGGAAATTGCCGCGCGGCTCAAGGCGCATGGTGCATTTGACGCGAACGAAGACGCTTTCAAGTTCCTTGTTTTGCGTCTGATTATTGGCAATGTCTTTGCACTGCGCTCCGCTGAATCGTTTGCTGAAGTCTGTTCTTCCCTTTATCAAGTGGGTGATGAATTTGGAATTCTCTGCGCCCAAAAGTGCCGCGGTGCGCGCTTTCTTTGGACGACCTATCGCACCATCCTCGCGGGACGCCTTCCAAATCGTACCCTTGGTCGCATTCGTTTCAGCATTTACAATCGCGGATTCATTTCCTTTTTCAAGCACGCCATTGGGAGGCTTCTCAAATGAAAGTTGCACTTCTCAAACATGATGAATCTCTCGGTGGTGGGGCGACTTACCTTCGTGAGCTGACGGCCGCGCTTGCTTCCAAATGCACCTTCAAGACGTTCCTTTCTTCGCGCGGGGAATGTGCCGCGGATGTTGTGAATGCGTGGCAGAGCGATGTCATTCATGTCAACCATTTGCGAGCACTTTTGCAACTGTTCAAGTTTCCGTGGTCGCGTCCGAAGGCACCCGTTGTCTTTGTCGTCCATGGCATTCATCTGCGCAAGTTCGACTTCTTACCACGCACACTTGCGAATCGGCTCAAGCGCTTTGCACGCCTCAGGCTTGAACGCGCGCTCTACAAGAAATGTGCCGCGCTCATCGCTTTGACCGAATCAGATCGTGAGACGATTCACCAACTTTATGGCGCGCATCTCAATGTTGTGACCATCCCAAATGGACTTTCTCCAACGCTTCCTGCTTCCATTCCAACCGATTATTTCTTTATTTGTATTGGGCGCTTTTGCCTGCCCAAGGGACAAGATGTTCTTCTTGATGCGATTGCGCGTGTGCAAGAGCAACTGCGTAAGGAGAATCGGCGGACGCTTTTCATTGGTGATGGTGAAACGCTTGCCGCGGACAAAGCGTTTGCACGTGCTCATCACATTGAGGACCTCGTTACATTTGCGGGTGCGGTGGAGAAGGCCGCGGCACTTTTACCACGCGGTCGCATTTTGATTGCACCCAGTCGTTGGGAAGGGCTTCCTTTCTTGCTGCTTGAAGCCGGGGCCCAACAAAAGCTTGTCCTTGCTTCGAATTGTCCTGGCAACCGCGACATTATCACAGATGGTGAGACGGGCTTTCTTTTTCCAATGGAAGATTCAACCGCGCTCGCGGCACTTTTGACGCGGGATTATCCCTTAGAAGAGGAACAGCCCATTGGCGCGGCACTTTCGCAAAAGGTGGCAAGAGATTTTACGGTTGACCAAATGGCGAAGAAAACGTGCGAGCTTTGGACGCGTCTTGCTAAATTCAATTGTCAAAGAACAAAATAACCCGCGGCACTTTTTCCGCCGCAGGCTTGTTTTACTGGGGTGCGCGGCAGTTTTCCAGGGGAGAAAATGGTCGAGAGAGGGGGGTTCTTTGGGTGGACGACGGGGTTTTTATGGGTGCGAAAGGGTGTCTCTTGGAAAAAACCACGCGTGGTTTTCAAAAAAGTCACGCGTGGTTTTAAGAATTTCCACGCGTGGTTTTTCAAAAAGTCACGCGTGGTTTTTTCCAAGACAAGCCGGAAACGTACCAAAGAAAGGCTGGGATCGAACCATGAAATCGGCCTGAGGTGACCATTTTGATACTAGGAAAAATATAAGGAGATACCGGTAGTTGATGGCGTTGGTGAAGGATCTTTTGGTTCAGGGCAAGGCTGTCAATTTGGATGGGTACTTTCGGTTGGAACCGCGGCTGACGGGGAATGTGAATGCGACGGGTAAGATTTCGAGGGAAGCGAATCCATTAGGGAAGCGAATCCATTGGAGAAAAAGGTTCGGGTTTTGAAAGAGATGAAGCTTGAGTATAAGGATTACGCGTGGCGGTTGAAGGGCGATCGCGTGCAGAAGGATTGAACGGGGGTTGGTATAGCGGATGTGGAAGAGTGGGGGGTGAATTTACCCCCTTGACAGGGGATGAATGAATATGATATAATATACACTCGCGAGTTGGGGAGGAGTTATTATGAGGTTTGAGAGGCGAGAAGGCAGGATTTGTCGCGGAAAGGGTGCTTTCGGATGGAGGCGCTCGGGGGATGGTGTTGGGTTGAAGGGAGGAGTTTAGGGATGGTAAAGCGTTCATTTATTTTGGCGCGGGATCAGGTGATGGTTTTGATTGCCAAGGATTTCAAGTTGAAATATAATTCGACGGCGTTGGGATTTTTGTGGTCGCTTTTGGTGCCGACGATGACGAGTTTAGTGTATTATTTTGTGTTTGGGGTTATGATGCGATTTGATGTTCCGAATTATTTGCTTTATTTGATGAGCGGGACATTTCTGTGGCAATTTTTTGCGAATGTGATTGTTATGAATGGCGGGGTGTTGGCGGGGAATGCGGGGCTTTTGAAGAAGACGTCGTTCAATCGTGCGCTTTTGGTGCGCGGCACTTTTTATACGGAGTCGATTCATTTTTTATTGACGATACCTGTTTTGATTGGGCTGATGTACTTTTACAAGATTGGTGTAGATTGGGTGACGGTGGTGCCGAATTTTATTGTTTGTGTGGTTGGGCTTTATTTCTTTTCGATTGGGATTAGTTATATTTATTCTGCTTGCAATTTGTACTTTCGGGACTTGGAGAGGATTGTCAGTATTTTGTTGATGATGTGGATGTTTTGTTCGCCGATTTTCATACCGTTGAGTGTGTATCCAGCGGAGTACAAGTGGGTATTGGATTGGAATCCGATGGCGATGATTTTGATGATTTGGCGTGATATCTTTTATCTGCCGGGGTGGCATCCAGAATTATTTCTGCGGATTTTGGGGATTAGTGTTGTGATGTTTTTGATTGGGCGATTTATATTTAGGAAGATGGAGCCAGGATTTGCGGAGATGATGTGATGAGTGAGAAGATTATTGAGTTAGATGATGTGACGATGCGCTTTATGATACAGAAGAGGCGATATGGGTTTAAGAATATTGTTTTGCATTTGGCGCAGTACATTCGAGATCGGCGTGAGGCGGTACAATTTACGGCGTTGGATCATGTGGATTTGAATATTTGCCGCGGGGAGAGGGTTGGGATTATTGGGCCGAATGGGAGTGGGAAGACGACGTTGTTGTCGGTGATAGGTGGGGTGTATAAGAGGTATGAGGGTGCGGTGAAGGTGCGGGGACGGGTATCGATGATGCTTGCGTTGGGTGCGGGGTTTTGTCCGGAGTTATCTGGGCGAGAGAATATTTATTTGAATGGGGTATTGCAAGGGAAGACGCGGCGAGAGATGGAAGAGGCTGTTGAGGACATTATTGAGTTTGCGGACATTGGGCCGTTTATTGATGCGCCGGTGTATACGTATTCGTCTGGGATGCAAGCGAGGTTGAGTTTTGGTGTGGCGACGGCGATTGAGCCTGAGATTTTGTTGGTGGATGAGGTGTTGGCGGTTGGGGATGCGGATTTTGCCGCGAAGTGTGAGACGCGGATAGGGGGGGCTTTGAAGAAGGGTGTGACGCTTGTGTTGGTTTCGCATTCGATGGGTGACATACGAAAGTATTGTTCGCGGGTGATACGGCTTGAGCATGGGCGCGTTGTGGCAGATGGCACGGTGGATGAGGTGCTAGGAGGTGTTGCATGAAGGATGAAGAGAAGGATTTGTCGGCGCGGCTTGAGTGTGTGCGTGCGGCGAAGAAAGTTTTGCCGCGGGGTCAGGTGATTGGTGATGTGGTGAAGCCGATTGCGCTTTATTTGCCGCAGTATCATGCGATACCTGAGAATGATGAGTGGTGGGGAAAAGGTTTTACGGAATGGACGAATGTGCGGAAGGCGAAGCCGCTTTTTGAGGGGCATTATCAGCCGCATGTGCCGCATAAGGATGTTGGGTATTATGATTTGTCGGATGTGGAGGTGATGCGTCGGCAAGTGCGGATGGCGAAGGAGTATGGGATTTTTGGTTTTTGTTTTTACTACTATTATTTTGCGAATGGGAAGAGGCTTTTGGAGAAGCCGATTAATAATTATTTGGCGGCGAAGGATATTGATTTTCCGTTTTGCTTTTGTTGGGCGAATGAGAATTGGACGAGGAAGTGGGATGGTGGCGAGAGTGATGTGATTATGGCGCAGGATTATGGGCGTGAGAATATGATGAGGATGTTTAAGGACATGCTCAAGGCGTTCAAGGATCCGCGATATATTAAGGTTGGGGCGAAGAAGGACATTCCGATTTTGATGGTGTATCGTCCTGAGATTATTCCGCAGATGAAGGAGGTGTGTGCGGAGTGGCGGAAGATGGCGCGAGAAGCAGGGTTCAGGGGTGTGTATTTGGTTGCGAGTCGAAATTTTGTGAGGGAGATATCGGATCCACGAGATTTTGGGATGGATGCGGCGTATGATTTTTTTGTGCCGGGCAAGGTGAGTGATGGGTTTAGGATGTTTAGGGGGAGGAATTTGAATGTTGCGACATGCGAGTTGATGATGCATGCGGCGTGGCGTAATTTGGATGTGCCGTATCCGTGTTATAAGGGTGTGACGCCTGGGTGGGATAATACGCCGCGGAGGGGAGCTGAAGGGGCTTTTATGATTGGTGTGACGCCGCGGAAGTTTCGGATGAATTTGGAGGATGTGTGTTATCAGACGATTGCGGATAGCAAGATACGGGGGAATGGATTTATGTTTATCAATGCGTGGAATGAGTGGGGAGAGGGGGCGCATTTGGAGCCGGATAAGAAGAATGGGTATGCGTATTTGAAGGTGGTTCGGAAGGTGATGAAGAGTCGGTTGCCGCGGGAATGGACGATGAGGCGTTGGGCGAAGGGGGCTTCGCATTTTTCGTGGCAGCATCTTCGGGAGAAGCATAGTACGCTTTATTACATGTTGAAGATTGCGGGTACGTTTATGAGGTTGCGGCCGCATGAGGCGATGTGTATTGGGTATCAATTTTGGAAGGTGAAGAAGGCTGCGATTCAGAATGGTCAGGCAAGTGGGATGGCGCAAAAGGTTGTTGCGGGGTTGATACCTTTTATTGAAAAGTTGAAGAGTAAGAGTTGGATTAATTCGCGGTTGGATGTGATTAAGAAAGATGCTGCGCCGTTGTTGGATGAGGTTGGGCTCGCGGCAGATTTTGAGGATGGGATGAGTCCGTTGGATAAAGGTTTGCAGGAAGCGGGTCGTGTGGTTTCTTCTGCGGCTGTGGTCGCGCGTACGGAGGTGCAGAAGGATTACATGGCGGATTTGATGTACGATGTGAGGCGTTTTGATTGGAAGAGATTTTTCTTTGATGTTCGAGATGAATATGTGAAGAGTGAGGATGTTTTTGCGTTGATTTCGAGTCCAGATATAAAGGTTGTGAGCTTTGATGTTTTTGATACGCTTTTGAGTTTGCCGTGTGTTTTTCCGAGTGATATTTTTTATTTGATTGCGAAAGTTGTGGATGAGAAATATGGCATTGATTTTGTGAAGATGCGGCAGACGGCTGAGGAGGAAGTTGGAGGGCGGTTTGAGAGGGTTGATGAAGTTTATCGGCAGATTAAGAGGACGACGGGGCTGCCGACTGAAGTTGTAAATGATTTGAAGACGTTCGAATTTAGGACGGTGCGCACGTTGCTTTTTCCGCGGGAGATTGTTCGTACGTATTATGAGGCGGCTGTTCGTGCGGGGAAGCGCATTATTGCGATTTCGGATAAGGGATTGGCTCCGAAGATGGTGAAGGGTATTTTGAGTTCGAAGAGGTATGATCAGGTTGATGAGGTTTATGCGTCGTATGAGGAAATGGCGTTGAAGGAGGACGGGGAGATATTTCGGAATGTGTTGGAGAAGGAGGGGATTGCGAATTATCAGATGTTGCACATTGGGGATAATCGCCGTGATGATTATGAGCAGCCGGTGAAGATGGGGATTCCATCGGTTTGTGTCCCGACGGTGATGGAGTTTGCATCGAGGCCTGGGAGTCTTTGGAATTATACGTATGGGTATGATGGTTTTTCGAAAGATCCGATGACGCGGATTTTGATGGGTGGCGTGGTTCGAGTTAATGAGAAGGCGATTGTTGAGGCGAGGGTGAAAGGGTTGTTGCCGAGTGGTGAGTTGATGGGGGCGATTGGGTTTGCGCCCGCGGCGATGGCACTTGCGTTGTATGCGTTGAATGGTCAGAAGATTTGCCGCGGGGGTGATGGGACGATTGTGCAAAAGGTTTATGAGTTTGCGCGGAAGGCGGCGCAAGTGAAGGCGATGGGAGAGGGGGCTTCTGTTGGGGTGGAGGAGGTTTTTGCCGCGGTTTTGGGTGCGCGTTCTCAAGTTGGGGAAACGGCGGTTTGGGAAATTTTGCAGGAATGTTTTTGTGCGAAGGATGGGCAGAGTAAGATTTTGGATGGGGCGTTGGAATCGGCGCGGAAGGTTTTGGGGATTTTGGGGCATTGGTGTGTGAATGTGAAGACGGTGCCATCGAATGATGTGCTCAGGCCGCTTATTGTTTCACTTTATAAATCGCCGTATTGTGAGGTTAGATATTTGGCGCATGTGGGGATGCTTGCTGAGAAGATATTTGGTTCTGCGATTTATGAGAAGAACAGGTTGCTTGGGTTGGGAGTGTGTGATCGGAATTTGAAATATGATTATGTTCCAGTGGTGAGCGGGAAGTGTAAGCTTGGGTTGCACATACATTTGTTCCACATTGATTTGATGTGGGAGTTTATTTCATATGCGAAGAATTTGCCGCGGGGTTCGGAAGTTTTTATTACGACGCCGTATGAGGAGCAGATGCGGTGTATACAGGAAGCTTTTGGCGCGGCACTTTCTGCGCTGAAGGTTATGGTGATACATTCAGGGAATAGGGGGCGTGATGTTGGGCCGTGGCTTGTTGAGACGTATGCGCATTATAGTCGGTTTGATTATTTTTGTCATGTGCATAGTAAGAAGTCGGTGCATACGGGTGAGGTGGGTGCGTCGTGGCGGCGCTATTTGTTGGATAATCTTTTGACGGCGAAAGCGCTTGAGCGCATTGTTGGTGCGTTTGAAGGGGATGCTAAGTTGGGTGTGATTGCGCCCAGTTCGTATGCGCCTATTTTGTCGGCGTTCTTCGTCAATGGTCCATGGGGAAGCAATAAAGAGAATATCGAAGCGTTGATGAAAAGGATAACGGGTCAAGAGTATTCGATGGCTCAAAGTGACTTGGTATTTTCGAGTGGGACGATGTTTTGGTTTCGTCCGGCGGCGCTCAAGTCGCTTTACGATTTGAAGCTTCAATATGAAGATTTTCCTGCTGAGCCGACGGGTCTGGATGGGACGTTGGCGCATGCGATTGAACGGGCGATTGGTTGCGTGTGTGAGCAGGCAGGATATAGGTTTTGTTTTTTGAATGTGGATGAATAGGCCTTGAATGATTGACGTATTACTTGCGACGTATCGGCCGAATGAGGAATGGCTGAAAGAACAAATTGATTCCATTCGAGCGCAAAAGGATGTGGAGGTTAATTTGATTTGTCGCGAGGATGTGGAAGGGCGTGGGGCGTGTCAAAATTTTGCTGTGCTGTTGGAGGAGTCGCGTGCGGAGTATGTTGCGTTTTCGGATCAGGATGATGTGTGGTTGGAGGATAAGCTTTCGCGTGCGCTTTTGAAGATGCATGAGTTGGAGGCGCGATATGGGAAGGATGTGCCGCTTCTTGTTTTTGCGGATACGTGCGTTGTGGATGCGAATCTTCGGATGATTGCCGCGTCAGATTTTTCTTATACGAAGATTGACCCGCGGCGGATTTTGCCGAGGCAGCTTGCTTTGCAGAATGTGGCGAATGGGAGCACGATGCTTTTCAATGCGGCGTTGCGAGATTTGGCTCAGCCGATTCCAGTGGGTGCGTTTATGCATGATGCGTGGTGCTTATTGGTGGCGGCGGTGTTTGGACATATTGCGTGTGTGAGGGAGGCGGCTTTACTGTATCGGCAGCACAAGGATAATGTGCTTGGCAGTAAGAAGGTTGATGGGCGATATTTTTTGCGTCGGGCATTGCAGGGGCGTACCATTTTGCGTGCGCGGCTTTATGCGAACATACGTCAGGTGGAGGCGTTTGTGGAGAAGTTTGGTGAGGCCTCATCGCCTGCGTGTTTTCGTGCGCTTATTGGGCTTGATAAGAAACCTTATCTTGTGCGTGTTTTCACTTTGTTGCGCAATCGAATTTCCAAGAATGGTTTTTTGCGCAATGTGGGGACGTTGTTGATTGTGTAGGATTATTTGCGGGTGATGTTGGCGCCGAGGGCGGTGAGTTCGCGCTCGATGGCTTCGTAACCACGGTCCACGGTTTGGGCGTTGAGGATGCGCGATTCACCTTTGGCGGCGAGCGCGGCAATCACAAGTGAGATGCCCGCGCGGATATCGGGTGAAGTGACGGTGGAGCCGAGGAGTTGCGAGGGGCCTGTGACGACGACGCGGTGTGGATCGCACTGGACAATCTTGGCGCCCATTTGGCGAAGGTGGTCCACGAAGTAGAGGCGGGACTCGAACATCTTTTCAAAGAAGAGGCAATTGCCGCGGGCTTGTGTGGCGAGGACAATGAGGACGCTCATGAGGTCGGATGGGAAGGCGGGCCAGGGGCCATCGCCAATCGACGGGATTGCATCGCCCAAGTCGTATTTCATTTTGAGTTTTTTCTTGGGGATGTAATGAAGGGATTTGGATTTGGCGTCGATGGACCAGGTGACACCGAAGCGCGCGAAGGCGCCTTCGAGGACGTCGAAGGGTTCGGGTTCGATGTTGGTGAGGGTGAGTTCGCCGCCTGTGATGGCCGCGGCGACGAGGTAGCTGGCCGCTTCGATGTAGTCACAGCCGACGCGTGCGGTGCAGCCTGTGAGGGATTCGACGCCTTCGACTTCGATGCGATTGGTGCCTTCGCCTGTGATGTGTGCGCCCATGGAATTGAGCATGTGGGCGAGGTCGACGACATGGGGTTCGCACGCGGCATTATAGAGGATGGTCTTTCCTTTTGCGAGGACGCTGGCCATGAGGATATTTTCTGTCGCGGTGACGCTGGCTTCATCGAGGAGGATGCGCGTGCCTTTGAGTTCGCCTTTGAAACGGAGGGCGGTGCGGCCCGCGGCAGTTTTTGCGCCGAGGGCTTTGAAGCCTGCGAAGTGTGTATCGAGGCGGCGGTGGCCAATCGCGTCGCCACCGGGCGGAGGCAAGGAAGCGCGGCCCGCGCGTGCGAGGAGGGGGCCCGCGAAGAGGAAGCTCGTTCGAATTTTTGCCGCGAGCTCAGGCGGGATTTTGGCGGTGCGGATGCGCTTGGTGGTGAGGGTGACGGTCGCGGCAGATTTGTCGCGGATGATGACGGTGCCAAAGTTTTTGGCGGCCTCGAGCATGGCGTCGACATCGGCGATATCGGGGACGTTGGTGAGGGTGACAGGTTCGGCCGTGAGGAGCGAGGCGGCAATCATCGGGAGCGCGGCATTTTTGTTGCCGGGCACGTTGTGAGTTCCGCTGATTGTCTTACGACCTTGAATGAGAAATTCACCCATGGCACTGTTCCTTTATTCTGAGAGGACGTCGAGCTTGCGTGTTTCGCCAAAGACGATGAGGCGGTCATCCGCTTGAAGGACGTCTTCGGTTGGGCGCGGGATGACAATCGTGCGCGGCTTTTGTGCGTCGTCTGGGTCGGCGCGGCGAATGCACAGGACGGTCACGCCCGTTTTGTTACGGAAGTCGGAATCGGCCAAAGTTTTGCCGCGGCAATCTTCGGGGACGGCAATTTCCGCAATGGAATAGCCATCGGAGACTTCGAGGAAATCGACGACGGAATGATTGGCGATGGCGCGTGCGAGGCGGTGGGCGCTGTCGCGATCAGGATAGACAACGGAATCGGCCCCGACGCGGCGCAAGATACGGCCATGCAATTCGCTGGTCGCTTTGGAGACGACCGTTTGGATGCCGAGCTCCTTGCAATTCGCGGTCGCCATAATGGACGCTTCCACATTGGAGCCAATCGCAACGACGACGACATCGCACTCGCCAAAGCCGGCCTCGGAAAGGACGTGTGGTTGGGTGGCGTCGCCTTGCAGGGCGGTCGCGAATTCGCTGGCGTTTTGCATGGCGGGGCGATTGCGGTCGATGAGCAAAACTTCGGTCCCCGCATTTGCCAAAGATTCGGCGAGCGACATGCCAAAACGGCCTGCGCCAATAATTCCAATACGTTTCATGTGAACTCCATTCTTCGCGCTTCGGCGATGAGATGTTGTGAATAGGGATGTTGTGGATGCTGAAAGAACGCGTCAACCGCGGCACTTTTTTCGACGATGCGGCCCGACTTCATCACGGCAATTTTCGTCGCCATTTGTGAGACAACGCCGAGGTCGTGCGTAATGAGGAGGACGGCGGAGTTGGCGCGATGCAAGTGGCGCATGAGGTCGAGGACTTGCGCTTGAACGGTGACGTCCAAGGCGGTGGTCGGTTCATCAGCAATAATCAAATCGGGGTCGAGCATGAGGGCCATCGCGATCATGACGCGCTGTTGCATGCCGCCTGAAAGCTCATGTGGATAGGCGCGGGCGCGGACGGGGGCGTCGGGAATGCCCACTTTGTTGAGCCAGGTCAAGGCCAAATCTGCCGCGGCGCGGCGCGACACTTTTTCGTGAAGGAGGACCGTTTCGACGAGTTGGTCCCCAATCCGATGCAAGGGAGAAAGCGAGCCGACCGGGTCTTGAAAGATGACGCCAATTTTTTTGCCGCGGAGGCGGCGCAATTCGGGAAGCGGCATCGTGAGCGTGTTGACGCCATCGAGGAGGATTTTACCTTTTGGATAAAAGGCGGGCGGCGAAGGCAAAAGGCGGGCAATGCTCATCGCGACAGAACTTTTGCCGCTGCCCGATTCGCCAACGAGGCCCAGCACCTCGCCGCGATCCAATGTGAGAAACACATCTTGCGCGGCAGGTGTCACTTCGCCTTCGTCATTTCGAAACGAGACGTCTAAATCCTGAATCTCCAACACGCCGTATATTATACCATATTAAAGGAGAGGATGGAAGGGGGTAGTGAAAGAAATTTTCAGCGTAACCCAGCTAGGTTACGCGCGTAACTTTGCTGAGTTACGCTGAAACTGCCCCTCAGTTACGCTGAGATTGCCCCTCAGTTGCGCTGGAATCGAGGTCGAGTTGTCCAGGGATTGGACCGCCTCTGAAAAAAAGTTGAAAATTTTTCCAACCTTTTTCCGTGTGCGCCTGTATTGGTTTATGTAGGGCGATGAGTGTCGCCCCTGTTGCGAGGTTGCGTGGATTACCTCTCCATGCGGTCGGCCGAGCGGCAGAATCATAAGTTTTTTCGGCGCGTCCGCTCCACCGCGGACGCGTTCTTTTTTAAGGTAAAAATGCCGCGGAAGGGGGTCGAGAGGCTCGAAACGGGGTCGATTCGCAAGGCTGCGAAAAAAATTATTAGCACTTTTTGGCGCGAATGGGGGGCGTGGATTTTGTTGAAAAAGTGCCGCGGAGGCCTGTAAAATAAGGGTTTCGCGGCAGATTTGGGGAGCGGGGCGCGGTGGGCGCGGCAAAAAAAGTTTAAGACCCCCCTTGCAAGGTGGGGCAGAAATATGCTATAATATGCGTGTTCGTCGATAGAGGTGTCGGCGGCGTAGATAACATAAAAGGTCATAACAATGAAAAAACTATTGATTGCATCTATGACGGTGGCGCTCGCAGCGGGTGCCTGGGCTGACGCTGAGTCGTTTGAGTCGGCTGAAGCTGGTGATTGGGCTGTTGCGACCCCGTGGGCGACGGAAGATACTGGCGCCAAGTTGAAAGTTGTCGCGTATGGCGATAGCGATACGGCATATACGTATGAGACAACGGGCGATAACACGCGTGCGGCGACGTTTGGTACGGATCAGGCGAAGTATCTTTCGGTTGATACGGCGTCGACGAAGCCTTTGTGGCGTTCGATCGCGGCGGGTGCTGCGACGATTGCGGATGGCGATGGTGCTTATGTGTTTGACGCGCTTGTTCAGTTTACGGGCACGGATACGGCCCCGACGCTGGCAACGGGCGATCGCTTCCTCCTTTGGCTCAATACGGAAGGTACGACGCCGGTGTTGACGGTGACGTGCGGTGTGATTGGTGGCACGACCGTTCAGGTTCCGCTTGATGCGGCGGTGTCGGAAGGCACGTGGGCGCGCGTGACCATTAAGGATGTCGCGATTACGTCGGAATTGACTGGTTTCATCGTGTTCATCGATGGCAAGGTCGCGGCGGCTTCTGCGACGGATTATGCCAATGTTGGTACGATTACGAGCACCTATAAGGAAGCGGCGGGTCGTGCGAAGAAGTATCAGCTCTTCCCGAGCGCGGCGACGGGCTTGACGGTGACGAAGATTGGTTTTGAAGGTACGTGCAAGTTGGATGACCTCCAGATGGTTGCGCAGGCTGATGCGCCGGCGTTCACGGTGTTTAACGCGACCCCGGATCCGATTGTTCCGGGTGCCACGGCTGAGTTTGATAGCGAGTCCGATGCGGATGCGTATGCGGCGAGCACGTCCAACATCAAGGCTCCTGAAGGCGAAGCTTGGACGGACGAAAAGATTGCGACTTACAGGAACCTCTTCGCAACGGGCACGGTTTCGGCCAAGATGGACAATACTGGTTATGAAGTGGTCTTCAATACGTTGACTGACGCGGCGAAGGAGACTGTTCAGAATACGACGGAAGCGATTGTCGTGAAGATTACGGGTGCGGAAGTGACTGTGGCGGATGCGACGCCGGGTCTCTACTATGCGATTGAGACGAGCGCGACCGAGGATGGCACCTACACGGCTGGCACGTGGGTCCAGGCTGATGCGAACGGCAATGTGACGTTCCCGGCGGTCAATACGGATGCGGATGTCCAGTTCTTCAAGGTTGTGTCTGCGCCGTTTGCTCCAGTTGCTGAATAATCAAAGCTGATAGCATTTGATTGATTGCGAGGCCTGCGGAATTGCCGCGGGCCTCGTCATTTTAACCGCGGCAGATTTGTGGGGTGGGAGATATTTAACTCCGATGCTGTCAAAATGCTCCGGCTAACGCCTCCGCTTTCCTTCGGTTTCTTCAGCACCTTCCAATTGTTTGAGCCTGCCCAAGCGCGAAGCAAGCGGACGCGTGAACGGAAGCTTTTTGTTAGGCTCGGAGTTAAATCCTAGGAGGTGCGGTGCTTCGCGTTTGGCGCGGAAGGGGGTCGAAGGGCTCGAAACGAGGTCGATTCGCAAGGGCGCGAAAATTTATTAGCACTTTTTTGTGCTAATGCGAAAGGGTTTGCAGGAGGGCAAAAGTGCCGCGGAGGCCTTATTTTATTGGGGTTCGCGGCAGTTTTGCCGCGGAGGGGTTGGAGAGGGGGTCAAAAAATTTTTCGAGACCCCCCTTGCAATGTGGGGTGAAAATATGCTATAATATGCGTGTTCGCCGATAGAGGTGTCGGCGGCAATGACAACTTCTAATAGGAGTCACAAAATGAAAAAACTATTGATAGCATGTATAACGGTGGCGCTCATGACGGGTGCCTGGGCGGTTGAGCAGTCTCAGACGGCCTTCAACCTGACGCAAGAGTCGTTTGAAGACATGACGGCTGATGCGACATTGGACGTGTCTGATGAGCGTACGGATACGCAGTGGGTCTGCGAAGATTCGGATGCCACGCTGAAGGCTGTTGCGTATACGGACGAGGATAAGGCGTACACGTATGGCACGCCAGCTGATAACACGCGTGCAACGGCGTGGTCGACGCAGAACAATTATCTTTCGATTGATACGGGTTCCCAGAAGCCGTTGTGGCGTACGCTCGCGATGGATGGCGAGACAGCGCAGTCGGTAGCTGATGCGGGCTATGTGATTGATACGCTTGTTCAGTTCACAGGCACGGATACGGCACCGACGCCAATGACGGAGAAGACAGAGCAGGGTGACGAGAGTATTATTGATAAATTTGTTCTCTGGCTTGAGTCGACGACGAATGAAGAGAATGATGAGCAAGTCAATACGCTGAAGGTCATTTGCGGTCAGAGTGACGGGACGGGAATGCTTATTTCAGGCGAACCTCTGGAAATCGCCCTTGATAAGTCTGTGACGCCAGGTGAATGGGCGCGGGTTTCGGTCAAGGCCATCGCATTGGATACGATGGGCGATATGGGCTTTGTTGTTTTCATTGATGGTAAGGCTGTGTCTGCGACGGAAGATGAATATGACAAGATTGGTTCGTTTGATTATCTATGCGATGGTGAAGCAGAGGGTCGTTTTAATGCGCGGCAGCTTTTCCCGTGTATTTCTCCGAATGTGGCTGAAATTACGAAGGTAGGTTTTGAAGGTTCTGGCAAGATTGATGATGTGCAGATTTTGGCGGAGGCCGATGAACCAGAGTTTATGAAGTATGCGGAGGAAGAGCCAGGTACGGAGACGGTGACGGTTTCGTTCCAGGCGGTTGGGCTTGAAGGTAGTGATACTTGGACGGCTGATGACAAGGAAGTTACGGTTGGTGAGGTGATTGCTGAGATGCCGTCGACCGAGCTTACGGGTTATACCTTCAATGGTTGGTATACGACTTCGACGTGCCTGGCGGGCGATGAGTTCGCGACGGATACCTTGATTGAGAAGGAGATGACGATCTATGCGAAGTTCACGAAGAATGTGGTTTCGTATACGGTGACGTTTGCGCAGAAGGGTTTGCCGGAAGGTACGGATTGGACGGCGCCGGATGAACTCACGATCGAATCGGGTAAGACGATTGGTGATGCGATTCCGACCATTCCAGAAGTTACGGGTTACACGGCTACGGGTTGGTTCACGGACGAGAACTGCTCGGTGGCTTTTGCTGACGGTGCGATTACTCAGGCGACCATCCTCTATGCGAAGTATGAGGTTGTGGAGACGGATCCGGATCCGATTGCGCCAGGTGCGACGGCTTCGTTCACGGATAAGACGAAGGCTGATACGTGGGCCGCGAACAAGGACAATATCGTGACGCCAGATGTCTTGAAGAATGCGGATGCGACGGTGATTGCGAAGTACAAGTCCTACCTCGTGGGTTCGGTCACGGGCGATGATACGGAAGGCTATACGGTCACGTTCGATATCGATGAGACCCAGAAGGAGACGATTGAAAGCGAGCTCGCGACGCTGCTTCCGACGGTGTTGAGCGATTCTGAGACGAAGAGCTTTACGGGTGCGGTTCCGGGTCTCTATTACACGATTGAAGCGTGTGATACGGTCACGGGTACGTATGCGGTTGGTGACTGGGACTGGGCGCAGGCTGATGCGGATGGCAATGTTGCGCTGACGATCACGAAGGACACCAATAAGACAGCTGAGTTCTACAGGATCAAGGTTCAGGCTGTTGATCCGAACGAGGCGAAGTAATCGAAGTTGGAGAAACTGAGATTAGATTGCGAGGCCTGCGGTTTTGCCGCGGGCCTCGTCATTGTTTGGGGA
>CAVGIZ010000011.1:0-20967 GCA_963629255.1 Anaerovoracaceae bacterium | reverse complement strand
TGCCGCGCGACGCTGGTTACAGCATTGATCTTTGACAATTGAATAGTTTTTGATACGCGGAAAGAAGCCGCGGGGATTAGATGCCCCAGATGTGGCAGAGGACTGCGAGAAGGCCGTCCGCAAGGGCAATCGCGATAATGCCTGAGACAACGGCTGAAGTTGCCGCGGTGCCGACTCCATCGGCTGTATCTTTTGTGCGCATACCGGCGGCACAGGCGACAAGGGCGACGAGGAGTCCGAAGAGTGCGCCTTTGCCGAGTCCGAAGGCGATATTGAAGACGCTGGACGAATTCGCGACGTTGCGCCAGTAGACGACGTTGGGGACGTTCATGATTTCGAGGACGATGGCGCCGCCGATGAGTCCGGCGAGTTCTGCGAAGATGGTGAGGATGGGCATAGCGAGGACAGCCGCGACGATGCGTGGAAGGACGAGGAAGCGGACGGGTGGCAAGCCCATGGTGGTGAGGGCGTTCAATTCTTCGTTGACTTTCATGGTGCCAATTTCCGCGGCAAATGCGCTGCCGGAGCGGCCGGCCAAGATGATGGCTGTGACGAGTGGGCCGAGTTCACGGAAGAGGGCGATGGCGAGCATATTTGCGACGTAGGATTCGACGCCAAACATTTGCAAGGCCGCGGCAGATTGGAAGGCGAGGATGAGACCGAGGAGAAAGCCGATGAGAGTGGTGATGGGGAGAGCATCGAAGGCGGCGCGTTGGAACGCGAGGGCGCAATCGCCGAAGCGGAAGCGGCGTGGAATGAAAAGTGCCGCGAGGCCTTCCCACGTGGTTTCACCGAGGAAAGCGAGGAAGTCGCCAAGGGCGTGGGATGTGTCGACGGTGCGTTTGCCGATGGATGCGAAGAGATTCATTTGATGTTTTGCGTTGCGTTTTTCAATTGGTCGAGGGCTTTTGCCGCAGCCTCAGAGAAGGCTTGGGAGAAGGCGGCGGTGAAGTCCATGTTGTCATCTTGGACGGGGATGGAGGCGGTTGCGACCGATTCTGCGAGGATGGCGCGCGAGGATGTCAGAAGGATTGAAAGCTCGACGAGAGCGGATTTGGAACCATTTTCACGGCAGTCGAGGGCGAGGCGCGTGAGGGTCCATTCGAGGGTGCAAGCGGCGTTTGCGTTTGAATTATGGGCGATGACGTAGGAGAAGAGGCCAGAATCGCGAGAGGCCTTTTCTGCGGCTGAGCGGATGAGAGAGGCAGGTTGCGCGGCGAACTCATTATACGGGTCAAACGCGAGTGAGCCATCGTGGCGTAGGACGACGAGGTGGCGTGTATCATAGGGTGCGCGGACGGTGGCGGAGGCGAGGCGCGCGATGGGCGCGGCGGCGTTTGTGGCCTCTTGTGGGCGTGTGAACGCTTCAATTGTCGCGGCGGTTTTGACGCCATCGATAGTCCACTTGGTCGCGGACTTTGGAGCCGTTGAGAGGCAACCGGCGAGAGCCGATGCGGCGAGAGCTAAGACTAGAATTTTTTGCATGCTGTATATTATACCATATTCTTGCGCTGGGGGCTAGCATATTTTTCAGAAATATGGTATAATATACGGCGTCTGGCATCAGCGGGCTTGAGAGGAGTACTCGAAGGGCTCCAGGTTGGACAAGATAAACTTGAAGTAGTTAGTAGTAACATAAAGAAGATAGGAGACTCAGAAATGGGCGAAGTAATTGGTGCGGGCGAACTGCACAAAGGTGTCAAGCTGCTGATTGATGGCGAGCCGTGGGAGATCACGGAATTCGACTTCTCGAAGCCGGGCAAGGGGCAAGCGATTTACAACTGCAAGCTCCGCAACATGATGACGGGCGGTGGCATGTCGAAGAGCTATCGTTCGGGCGACAAGTTCGAGAAGCCGGATTTGACGCAGCAGGACGTCACGTATTCGTACGATGATGGCCAGGCGTTTGTGTTCACGGATTCGAACTTTGAAGAGATTCGCGTCAGCTATGATGTGATGGGCGATGGGAAGTATTTCTTGATGGACGAGATGGAAGTCAAGGCGCTTTTCTTCAATGACAAGGTGATTGGCGTGCAGTTGCCGCAGCTCGTTGAGCGCAAGGTGACGAAGGTGGAGCCGGGCGTCAAGGGCAACACGGCGTCGGGCAAGGTGACGAAGCCGGCGACGGTGGAAGGCGGCTACACGTTGGCCGTTCCGCTCTTCATTAATGAAGGCGACATCATTCGTATCAACACCGAAACGGGCGAGTACAACGACCGCATTTCGACCAAGTAAGGCGCGGCGGAAGGGTCGCCGCGTGAGGCGTCGGACCGCGGCAGTTTTGCTGGTCGGTTCGATTGTGGTTGCGTTGGTTGTGTGCCGCATAGGGCGTGCGCATGCGCGTCAGATGCGGCGTGTTATTCCTGTGAGTGCGATGACGCCGCCGTTGGAGCGGGTTGTTTCGAAGCGGGAGTATGTGAAGGTGACGGGGTATTGCAATTGTGGGAAGTGTTGCAGTTGGAAGAGGACGTGGTTTGGGTTTGGCTCGCCGGTGTATACGTCGGGGGCGAAGAAGGGGCAGGCGAAGGTGGTGGGCGTGACGGCGTCGGGCACGCGTGCGAAGCGCGGCACAATTGCCGCGGACCCGAAGATTTATCCGTTTGGGACGCGCATTTTCGTTCCTGGGTATGGGTATGGGACGGTTGAGGATGTGGGCGGCGCGATCAAGGGCAAGCATTTGGATGTGTGGTTTCCCTCACATGAAGAAGCGCGCAGTTGGGGCACGCAACAAGTCAAAATCAGCATCTTGCGCTAGCGAAAAATTCTTGAAATTTCCACTTGATTTTTTGGGCTGAAATATGGTATAATATACGACATCTAAGTTTTCCATAATAGGAGATACAAAATGAAGTTTTCGACAATCTTGGCCGTGTTGGCCGTTTCCCTCGCGTTTGCGACGACGGGGTGCAAGTATGATAAGGCGAAAAAGGGCGGCGCCGGTATGGGCGATGGCTCGGCGCAGGTGACCGACATTTCGACGGGTGATGAGATCTCGTCGAGTGCGCAGGGTGGCTCGCTCGCGGGTGCGACGGAAGGCCGCTTTGAGGACATGTACGCACGTTGCACGGATGTCGCGTTCGCGCCGGTGTACTTTGGTTTTGACTCGACCGTGGTGCCGCAGGGCGAACTTGGCAAGATTGACGCGGTGGCGAAGCATTTGACGGATCGTCAGGATCGTGTGGTGGTGGTGGAAGGCCACTGCGATGAACGCGGTTCGAATGAATACAATATGTCGCTCGGCGAAAACCGCGCGATTATTCTGCGCAACTACCTCGTGCAGAGCGGCATTGCGCCGGAGCGTATTCAGACGCGTAGCTTTGGCGAAGAGAAGCCGGCTGTTGAAGGTCATGACGAATCGGCGTGGGGCCAGAACCGCCGCGGCGAATTCGACATCTTCCAGAAGTAAGCGCAGTCGTAGGTTGTGTCGCGACAAATGTTCGCGTTCATTTTCAACGACGTGGGTGCCGGCGAGTGGCTTGTCTTGCTCGCCGTCATCTTAATCGTAGTGGGCCCGAAGCGCCTGCCAGAGATGGCGCGCAAGTTTGGTCAGTACTACGCACGCTTTCGCCGCGCGGCAGAAAATTTTAAACGTCAACTCCTTGAGATGGATACCGAGTTCACGCGTTCGGTGCAAGAAGCCCAGCGCGCGGCCGAGGACGCCGTCAAAGAGGCAGAGGACGCTTTCAAAGTCGATGGCAATGAGGCCACCGCGACTCCGGGAACCGCCCGAAGCGCATCGGATGTACCCCCGATGAACGCGCCGACGGCGGAGACGGGTTCGCCTACGCCCACGTATGTCCCGACGGATGTCCCGAGCGAAATCACGGACCTTGAAAAAGAAGCGCAAGCACAAGAAGCGACCAAATCTGCCGCGGTAAACAATTCGACCGCGGCAAATCCTGGTCCAACCGAGTCCACTCCCGCATGACGATTCCGCATATCACGAATCCTGACGAGCGCCACGATCCGCCGCGTCCCCTTCTCGAGCACCTTCTCGCGTTGCGCGACATGCTTGTGTTTGCGGCCATTTCCTGGTCCATCTGCGTCATCGTGGCGTGTGTTTTCTCGCCGCAAGTTTTGAGTTGGCTGAAGAGTCCAGCCGCGGCGAATGAGGAGTTATTGCAAGGGCTTGATTTGACGAGCGGTTTTTCGACGATGATGTCGATTGCGGTTTGGGGTGGCACCGCGCTCGCGTTTCCTTTTATTGTCTATTCGATTCTGCGCTTTATTTTCCCAGCCTTGACGAAGAAAGAAAAGTTTGTCTTGCTCGCGATTTTGATTTCGGGCACGACGCTTTTCACGGTGGGCGTGGGGCTTGCGTATGAAAAGACGTTGCCCTTGGTTGTGACCGCATTTCAATCGATCAATGCGTGGATTGGCTTGCCGGTGACGACGATTCGAATCGAAGGCTACATCTCAATCGTTCTCAAAACGATCATTGCATTCGGCATGGTTTTCCAGATGCCACTCGTTTTGTTTGTGCTTGGCTGGTTTGGGATTATCACGTCGAAAGGCTTGCGCGAAAAGCGCCGCATCGCGATTGTTCTTGCGTTTGTTGTCGCGATGTTCTTGACGCCGCCGGACCCGATGAGCCAAATCATCATGGCCGTTCCGCTGTGCCTTCTGTATGAACTTTCCATTTGGGCCATTTGGCTGAAGGAGCGCGCCTGATGCGCAATCGCGGTTCAATCGCTCTCGGTTTCATCGCGCTGATCTTCATCGGCGCGATTTTGTTAGCGGCGCCCTTCTCACGCGTGGCTGGCACATGGAGTGCGCCCCTCACCGCGGCATTTACGGCGTGTTCAGCTGTTTGCGTGACGGGCCTGAGCGTCGTTGATATTGCCGCGGAGTATTCGCGCACGGGCCAAATCATTTTGCTCACGCTCGTGCAGCTTGGGTGCTTGGGCTTGATGACGTTTGGGACATTCCTGATGATTGCGGTCGGGCGGCGTTTGTCGCTCACGCGTGAATTCTCCTTGATGAACGCGTATGGCGTCGCGGAAGTGCGCGGCTTGCGCGGCCTTATTTGTTGGGTGATTGGCTCGATGTTGATTATCGAAGGCATCGGCGCGGCACTTTTATATCTTCGCCTCGACGACGCCTACCTCAGCATCTACTACTCCGTCATGAGCTTTTGCAACGCGGGCTTTTCCATCCTTCCACATTCCCTCGCAACTTTTGCCGCGGACCCCTTCATCACCTTTACGCTCGCGCTTGAAGTCATCCTCGGCGGCATTGGCTTCCTTGTCATCTATAACCTCTGCACGTTCAAATTCATCCGCCGCGCCTCAGGTGCCCGCGCGCGCCTTACCCTCCACACGCGCGTCGTCCTGCGCACCACCCTCATCCTCATCGCCCTCGCCTTCCTCTCCTTCCTCGCACTCGAATGGAACCACTCCTTGCACGGCTTCTCCCCTGCCCAAAAAACGTGGGTCGCCTTCTTTCAATCCGTGACGCCCCGCACCTGCGGCTTCACCATCACCCCTTCTGAATCCCTCCAGCCCCTCACGCGCCTCATCTACTCTTGCCTCATGTTCATCGGCGGCGCCCCAGGATCTGCCGCGGCCGGCATCAAAGTAACCACCCTCGCCGTCCTCATCGCCACCCTCCTCGCCATGTGCCGCGGTCAAAATGAAACCATCATCCGCCAGCGCGTCGTCCCAACCGACATCGTTCGCGAATCTTTCGTTATCTTGATGTCCCTCCTCGTCCTCACCATCCTCGTCCTCGCCGCCCTTCTTCTGACCGAAGCAAAAACAGGACTCACCCTCGAAGAACTCTTCTTCGAAGCCATCTCCGCCATCACCACAACCGGCCTTTCCATCTCTGATACGACCACGCGACTTTCCTCGCCTGGCAAGGTCGTCATCATGCTCGCCATGTTTATGGGACGCCTCGGCGCACTCACCGTCGTCATGCTCATTGGCGACCGCGAACACACGAGCCACATCCGTTATCCATCGGAAGAACTCGTGGTCGGCTAAAACCGAATAAATCCCCTTTCTCCGCGGCACTTTTTGCCACTCACCGCGGCACTTTTGCCCTCTCTCCCCATCCCTTCAGCCCTCTCCGCCTACAACATTAGCCAAAAGGTTATACCTTTTTCGAAAAAGGATATACCTTTTTGCCAAAAAGGTTATACCTTTTAAGCGAAAAGGTATAACCTTTAACCTAAATTCACCCCCAGAAACACCTGACGTTTCCCAGGAAAGTACCTGACTTCTCAGGACAAGGCACCAAAACTGCCGCGGTGAGAGGGTTGAAAAAGAGGAATTACCGGACCGTTCCGTGGTCGGAAGACATGTTTTCGCCCAGGAGCGCAAGACGAGGATCTGCCGCGCCAAAGCCCTGGATCCATCCATTCTCGAATCCAAAATCTGCCGCGGCTTCGGTCACCTCGTCGTACTCTTCCTGCGTCACACCGCGGTTGAACGGCGGCGTCTCAAGCGCCTTATACGCGGGCGTATACTGGCTCATGATGGAAACAGAAAGGTCACTCGAAAGCTCTGTCGCAATCCACGCCAAGTTTTCAATTGCCTCATCGGCATGGCCCGGGAGGACAAGAATGCGGCAAATCACCTTCGTATGTTCATACGCCCACTTCAACGCCGCCCGTGCCGCGTCCACATAGTTCGGCGCAGACGATGCTTCCGCGGCAGTTTTCCCCCGCGAATAACGTAAATCAAAAAGCGCCCAATCGCACAAGTCCTTATACTCCTCCAGCGTTTCCACTTTCTCGTAGCCAGACGAGTTCCACACAAAGGGCAAGCGGATGCCCTCTTTGATGAGCGGCGCAACCGCTTCACGAATAAAAGGCAAGTACGGCGTCGGCGAAACGAGGTTCCAATTTTCGACGCGGTCCTTTGTCGCCAAGTCACGAAAGATGGCTGTCAACTCAGGAATCGTTTTATCCACGCCTTCCCCGCGCCAACTCCAAGGCGAGTTTTGACAGTACAAGCACTTCATGGTGCAACGCGAAAAGAAGACGCATCCGCTTCCGCGCTCGCCCGTCAAAGGCGGCTCTTCACCAAAGTGTGGCCCCCAACGAAAGACCCGCGGCAGATTCCCCGCGCCGCAGTAGCCAGGCTTGCAATCCGCCTGAAAACGGGGCGCGGCACAATTCCGCGGGCAAAGCGAGCAGGTCGCTTCCATTCCTTACTCGGCTGGCGGCGGCTCGGCTGGTGGTTCAGCTGGCGCGGTAGGCGCATCACCTTCAACCGGCGCAGCATTCTTATCGTCCTCCTCGCCTTCGCACACGCTGAGCGAAACAAGCGTCTCGCCTTCGTTCAAACGAACAAGCTTGACACCCTTCGCCGTACGGCTCTGGACACGGAACTGCGCAACCGCACTTCTGACCATCAACTGGTCGCTCGTGATTGCGATCACGCTCTCGTCATCCGACACCGCATGTGCCGCGACCACAACGCCATTACGCTCCGCACCCTTGATACCAATCATGCCTTGCCCGCCGCGGCTGTGGCGCGTGAAGTCCTTGAACTCGCACCGCTTGCCATAGCCATTCGCCGTTGCAATAAAGAGCGTCTTCTCATCATCCACCGCATCAAGCGAAACGACCTCATCGCCTTCGCGCAAACGAATGCCGCGGACGCCCGTCGCGCCACGCCCCATCCGCCGCACGTCGGTCGCGGCAAAACGCATCGCACGCCCATTCTTCGTGAGCATGATGACGTCGTCGTTCGGCTTGACAAGCCGCACATCCACAAGCGAATCGCCCTCATCAATGTTGAGCGCACGAATGCCCGCACGGTTCACATTCTTGAATTCGCCCAGCAAAGTCTTCTTCACCGTGCCCAGCTTCGTCGCAAAGAAAATATCAACATCGCCTTCGAACGAACGAATCGGCAGCAAGTTCAAAATCTGCTCGCCTTCCTGCAAGTTCAACAGGTTGATGAGCGGTCGCCCAAAGCTCGTCCGCGGCGCTTCTGGAATCTGGTACGCATCCTTCAAGAAGATACGCCCCGTATTCGTGAAGAAGATCAACGAATCGTGCGTCTGCGCCACAAACACAAGGCGAATGAAGTCCTCTTCCTTCACCTGCCCACCCTTGATGCCCTTCGCGCCACGATTCGATTCGCGGTACTCCGTCAGCGGCACGCGCTTGATGTAACCACGGTTCGAAAGCGTAATCACGCACGGTGCATCTGGCACCAAATCCTTCACCGAAACTTCATTCTCGTCCGCGACAATTTCCGTCCGACGCTTCGCATCTTCCTTCGACGCGAACTTCATCTTCAGCATCGCAAGGTCATCCTTGATGATCGCGTAAATGCGGTTCGGATCAGCCAAAATTGCCGTGAGCTCTTCAATCGTCTTGAGGAGCTCGGCCAACTCCGCTTCCAGCTTATCACGTTCAAGCCCTGTCAACTGATAGAGACGCATCTCAAGAATCGCATTGACCTGCAAGTCCGTAAAGCCAAAGCGCTCCTGCAACTTGCCCTTCGCCTCGTCACGATTCGCCGACCCACGAATGATGGAAACGACCTCATCCAAATTGCTAATCGCCAGCAGCAACCCATCCAAGATGTGCTTGCGCGCTTGCGCCTTGCGCAATTCAAACCGCGTCCGCCGCGTAATCACTTCAAAGCGATGATTCGTGTAAGCGCGGAAGAAATCCTTCAAATTCAAAATCTTCGGCCGCCCGCCATCCAGCGCCAGCATGTTCGCACCAAACGTCGTCTGCAATTCCGTGTGCTTGTACAAATGGTTCAGCACAATCTCCGGAATCGCATCGCGCTTGAGCTCCACAATAATGCGCACATCGTCCTTCGATTCATCGCGAATATCGCTGATCCCTTCCAGCACCTTCTCCTTCACGAGTTCGGCCATGTGAATCAACATCTCGCGTTTATTCACCGCATACGGAATCTCCGTAATCAAAATCCGCGCGCGCCCATTCTTCTGTTCCTCAATCGTCGCCTTGCCCCGCACATGCAACTGCCCGCGCCCCGTCTTGTACATCGCGGCAATTCCATTGTACCCACAAATCTGCGCACCCGTCGGGAAGTCCGGACCCTTCACAAACTGCATCAAATCATCAACCGTGCAGTCCTCGCGATGGTCCACATAATACGAAATGCCATCGCACAGCTCACCCAAATTGTGCGGCGGAATATTCGTCGCCATACCAACCGCAATGCCGCTCGAACCATTCAACAACAAGTTCGGCAACTTCGCCGGCAACACGCTCGGCTCTTCCAACGTCTCGTCGAAGTTCGGCACCATGTCCACCGTATCCTTCTCGAGATCCCCGAGCATCTCTTCCGAAATCTTCTGCAACCGCACCTCGGTGTAACGCATCGCCGCCGCGCCATCACCATCAATCGAGCCAAAGTTACCATGCCCATCCACGAGCGTCGTCCTAAGCGAAAACGGTTGCGCCATTCGCACAATCGTATCATACACCGCGCTGTCCCCATGCGGATGATACTTACCAATCACATCACCCACAATACGCGCCGACTTCATGTGCTTCGACCCAAACGTCACGCCCAGCTTGTGCATCGAATACAAACACCGCCGATGCACAGGCTTCAACCCATCCCGCACATCCGGTAACGCACGCCCAACAATGACGCTCATCGAATAATCGATGTAGTCACGCGACATCTCATCTTCGATGTTAACATCCTCTAGCGTACCCGCCGCCACGGCAGGCACTTCGCTCGGCTTCTCGCCCTGAATCTCTTGCTCGCTCATACCCCTATATTATACCATATTTCAGACCGTAATTCAACCCCAAACTGTATCTTTTCCGCGACAAAATTATCTCCTCTTTCCCCTCCTTTTCCAATTGAAATCGCGCCCGATTTATGCTATAATATCCACCATCATGAAGCTTCAGCTAAATCAACTCTTTGAACGTATGGATAAACTCGGGCTCTGGGAGTCCGTCATGGCCAACCCATGGGCCTTCAAACCCAGGGGTTCCATCTATCCGTATATCGTTTATGTCTCACGCCACACCCTTTCCAAACCCAAAGGAAAAGATGTCACCCCCCGCATTTGCCTCCTCTTCCTCGAAGGCTGGCAAACCTTCCACGACTTCATCCGCACACAACTGGACCCCAACTTCGGCTACTACCTCATGCCCGCCGACGTCCCAACAATCGAGGCCTCCTACTTTTCCAATGGCGCGGCAGAATGTTGGCGCCACGACCCTGGCTTCGTCACCTCCGCGGCAAACGATGCCACAAAAGACATGTGCCTACGCATGATGTGGGAACTCTATGGCCTCATGCTACGCCTCGAAATCGATCCCAAGCTCCCCGAAAAATTTGGCGTCGCACACCGCGGCATGCTCTGCCGCACAGAAAAAGCACCAGGCGAATGGGTCGACGAACAACTCGAAGCGCCCAACCCCCAACCCTACGAAGAACATCGCATCATCCCAAATACCCTCCTCAAGTCCGTCGAAACCCTCCCGCTCGATAAAAACCTTACCGTCGAAGTCGACTTCCGCCGCGCCATGAATATCTTCGTGACCACAAAAGGCATGCGCCCACGCAATATCTATGCCCTCCTCATCGTGGACGCCACAACTGGCAAGCGCCTCTTCAATACCATGACCATGGTCGATAAAGACTTGACCCTCAAAAAAATGCTCGAAAATGTCGCCGCAAACTTCCTCCAATTTGTCAAACAATATGGAAGCTTCCCCAGCACTGTCTGCGTCAGCGAAGGCCGCGTCTTCCGCCAACTCCGCGACCTCACCGCCAAATTCCCCTTCAAACTCGTCATGCGCGACACACTCCCTCACATGAAAGATGCCTTCAATCAGTGGGAACTCGAAGCCGCCAACTCCAACAAAAAGAAATAATCAACGCGACAAAAATTCGCCCGTCCCCGCGTGCGTGAAGCGCCCCTCCTCGTACGCAAGCGCCCCATTCACAAACACCGCGCGCACACCCGTCGCAAATTGATGCGGCTCCAAATACGTCGCCTTCGATTCAAACCTCCCCTCATCCCACACAGCCAAATCTGCCGCGCCCCCCACGACAATTTTGCCGCGGTTCGGAATCTCAAATCGCTCCGCTATGACACTCGTCATTCGCGCAATCGCCTCTTCCCGACTCACCCCCAGCGCCCGCACACGCCGATAAAACTCAGGCATCGTTCCATATGCCCTCGGATGCGGATGGTCCGCCCCCAATGGCCCCCACGGCGCGCGCAAGGACGCATCTGACCCCGGCACAATCCACGGCTTCGACAAAATCTTATCCAAATTCTCTTCGCTCATCCCAAAGAAAAACGCACCTGTCCGACACAAATCTTTCGCCAACACCTCGCAAATAAAATCGCCTGGCGTCCCAAACTTCTCATAGCAATCCGAAACCATCTTCCCCGAAAATGGCTTCGTCTCTTCATGCCACGTGCCACCAATCATCACGCTTGACCAATCCCGCCCCGACGCATTAATCTCATCCACAATCCTCTGCCGCGTCGCGCGATCCGCCAGCCTCACGCATTCCGCTTTCGCCGCGCCTTCCCCCGCCCAATCCGGAAACACCACATCCAAATCCGTCCCCGCCGCACAATACGGATAGCGGTCCGACCCCAATAAAAGCCCCGCATCCATCGCCCCCTCAATCTTCTCCAGCGCCGCATCCACCTTCCCCCAATTCGCGCGCCCACTCGTCTTCAAATGCGAAATCTCCGCACGAATCCCCGTCGCCTTCACAAGCTCAATCACCTCGTCAATCGATTCGAGCAACCGCTCCCCTTCCGACCTCATATGCGTCGCATAGAACCCGCCCTTATCCGCGGCAACTTTCGCAAGCGTCACAACTTCTTCTTGCGTCGCATACTTCCCTGGCTGATAAATAAGCCCCGTCGTAAGCCCCCACCCGCCTTCATCCAGCGACGCCTCTAGCATCTTGATCATCCGCCGCATTTCGTCTGGCGTCGATGCCCGCCCTTCATATCCAACAACCGACGACCTCAACGTATTATGACCAATGAATTGAACCGTGTTGATGCTCGGCCTCGCCGCGACAAATTTTTCTCGATACTCCGCAACCGAATACCACGTCAACCGCTCCCCCAAAATGGACGCCCAATCCGACGACAAACGCGCCTCACCAAATCGCGGCGCGGCACTTCCTCCGCACTGCCCATTGATCCCCGTCGTAATCCCTTGCGCCAACTTCGACGGCGCATCTGGCTCAATAATCAAATACGCATCCGAATGCGTGTGCGCATCAATAAATCCAGGCGTCACCAAAAGCCCCGTCGCATCCAACACCCTCTCCGCATTTGGATACACCCGCGGCGCTTCTTCCGCCTTCACGACCGCGGCAATTTTCCCACCCTCAAGAACAACATCGCCCTTGAACGCCGCCCGCCGCGTGCCATCAATGATGGTCCCATTTTGAATGACGGTTGTCATCTTCTTCTTAGTTCTTGAACGAATGAATCGGCGCCGGAATCCGCCCACGCCGCGCAATCATCTTCTCGCACGAAAACTTCGAAACCTTCATAATTGGCGCATGCCCCAAAAGCCCACCAAACTCCACCGTCTGACCCACCTTCTTGCCCGCTACAGGAATGATGCGCACCGCCGTTGTCTTCTGATTCACCATCCCAATCGCCGCCTCGTCCGCAATAATCCCACTAATCGTCGCCGCACTCGTCGCGCCCGGCACCGCAATCATGTCGAGCCCCACCGAACACACGCACGTCATCGCCTCCAACTTCTCAATCGTCAACGCCCCCGCATTCACCGCGTCAATCATCCCCTGGTCCTCACTCACCGGAATGAACGCACCCGACAGCCCCCCCACATACGAGCTCGCCATCACCCCGCCCTTCTTCACCTGGTCATTCAACAACGCCAACGCCGCCGTCGTCCCTGGCGCACCCGGATGCTCCAGCCCAATCTCTTTCAATATGTCCGCTACCGAATCCCCCACCGCAGGCGTCGGCGCAAGCGACAAATCAATAATCCCAAACGGCACCCCAAGCCGCTTCGACGCCTCCTGCGCCACCAACTGCCCCACGCGCGTAATCTTAAACGCCGTCTTCTTAATCGTCTCACATAGCGTCTCAAAATCCGCCCCGCGAATCGTCTGCAACACATGATTCACCACCCCCGGACCCGACACCCCCACGTTGATCACCGCGTCCCCTTCGCTCACACCATGAAACGCACCCGCCATAAACGGATTGTCATCCGGCGCATTACACAAAACAACCAACTTCGCGCACCCAAGCGAATCGCGCTCCTTCGTCAGCTCCGCCGTCTCCTTAATAATCTCACCCATCAAACGCACCGCGTCCATATCAATCCCCGTCTTCGTCGACCCCACATTCACCGACGAACACACCCGCTCCGTCACCCGCATCGCCTCCGGTATCGAACGTATCAACAGCTCATCCGCCTTCGTCATCCCCTTCGAAACAATCGCCGAATACCCACCAATAAAATTAATCCCCAGCTTCTTCGCCGCCTTATCGAGCACCTTCGCAATCTTCACAAAATCTGCCGCGCTCTTACAACACGACGCCCCAACCAACGCCGCCGGCGTAATCGACACGCGCTTATTCACAATCGGCACACCAAACTCGCGCCCAATCTCATCACCCGTCCGCACCAAGTCCTTCGCCAGCGTCGTAATCTTCTTGTAAATCTTGTCGCACGTCGCCTTCACCGTCGACTCCGCACAATCCAAAAGCGAAATGCCCATCGTAATCGTGCGCACATCCAGATTCTCCTCGAGAATCATCTTGTTGGTCTCAAGAACCTCATGAATGTTAATCATTCGCTCGCCCCCTTACACACGGTGCATCTTCTCAAAAATCTCGGACTTCTGACAACGAATCCTCAGCCCAATTTCATTCCCCAACTTCGCCAAATCCTTCCCAACCGTATCAAACGTCTTCTTGCACGCCGCCGCATCAACAATCATCATCATATTGAAAAACCCGCCCACAACCGTTTGCGAGATGTCCAATATGTTGATGCGCTCCTTCGCAAGATACGCACTCACCTTGGCAATAATGCCCACCGTGTCCTTACCGACGACTGTAATGATGACCTTTTTCATAACGCCGCATATTATACCATATTCCCGCCCACGTTGCAACCCCCCGCGGCAAATTTGTCCTGTGCCAAAAGCGCAAGCTTTTGGTAAACCTCCCAAACCTCCCAAACCTTTGTACCTTCTTACTGCACCCGAATCACAAGCTCCGTCGCGCCCTTCAACTTCAGCGGCACTTTTTCCCCTTCAAAATGGTCGCCTCCCAGGCTTTCTTTGGTTCGATCCCAGCCTTTCTTTGGTACGATTAGCCCACGAGCAAGATAAAGTACCGCGGTACTTTGAAAAAAGTAGCGCGCTGGTTTTATTAAAGTAGCGCGCTGGTTTTTGCAAAGTAGCGCGCTACTTTCCCTAAGTCAAGCCCGAATCGTACCATAAAAACCCCCTAATCCCACCAAAGAAACCCCCTCCCCCGACCATTTTCTCCCCTCCCTCGCGTTGCCTAGTGCCGCGGATGCAAACGATGAATCTCGGCGAAGCGCCCAACATCAACGTGCGTATAAATCTGCGTCGTGCCAATGTCGGCGTGCCCCAAGAGCTCTTGAATCGCGCGAATATCTGCCCCATGCGCCAACATGTGCGAAGCAAAGCTATGCCGAAGGACGTGCGGCGAAATGCGCTCAAGCGGAATATCGACCGCCAACGCACGTTGCTTGATAATCTTGAAAACGCCCTGCCGCGTAAAAGGTTTCCCGAGCCGCGTAACGAAAACATGCAACTCGGCCGTATCGCCATGCGTAAAGGAATCGCGCGCCGAGGCAAAATACGTCGTGAGCGCCCGTCCCGCCGCGCCGCCAATCGGCACCACGCGCATCTTCGAGCCCTTGCCAAACACGCGCAAGAGTTCGCCATCGCCAATGATGTCCTCCATCTTGAGATTGCACAATTCGCTCACGCGCAATCCACAACCGTAAAGGACCTCCAGCATCGCACGGTCGCGCAAAGAACGTGGATCAAGTTCCTTGACCTGTTCAATGAGCCGCGTCACTTCTTCTTCCGACAAAATGCGCGGCAAAGCTTGCTCCCTCCGTGGCGGTTCCATTAGCTCCGCTGGATTCTTTGGAATGCGCCGCCGCTCCCGCAAATACCTGAGCCACGTACGAATCGCAATCGCGCGCCGCGCCCGCGTCGAACCCTTCTTGCCTTCCTCGCGCTCCTCGCCCAAAAACTCAGCAATGTCTTCACGCGTGATTTCGGCCGCGGCATTTTTCCCGCGCGCCTTGAGGAACGCCTCGAAAAAACGCAAGTCACTCGCGTAGGAAACACACGTATTGCGCGCCATGCCACGCTCCAATTCGAGCGCGGCAATGTAATCATCAATCTCGTCCGCCAGCATTAGAGCCGCATCATGAAGTCTTCAATAAAGGCGCGCATGTGGGGCTTGGCGGCCTCACCCGCGGCCATCACTTCCGCATGCGAAAGCGGCACAGGCGAAATGCCCGCGGCCAAATTCGTCACAAGCGAAATCGCCGCCACCTTCAATCCACTCGCATGCGCAATAATTGCTTCTGGCACCGTCGACATCCCGACGACATCCGCGCCCAGCGTCTTATACGCACGCACTTCCGCCGGCGTCTCATACGCAGGACCCGACGTGTAGCCATACACGCCATCCATCGCACGCAACCCCAAACGATTCGCGCTCGCCTTGAGCGTATCCGCCAAATGCTTCGTGTAAACTTCGCACATATCAGGAAAGCGCGCACCCCAATTCGGATTGTGCGGCCCCACCAGCGGACACAGCCCATGCAAATCAATGTGGTCGTGCAAAATAACAAAGTCCCCTGGACGAAGCGCCGCGTTGATGCCGCCCGCCGCATTCGTGAGAAGCACATTCTGACATCCCATCCGACGCAAAATCTCAACCGGCAATACAACCGGCTCCCAGCCCACGCCCTCATAATAATGGCGCCGCCCGCACCACGCCGCAATCAACTTTCCGCCGCGCTTATACAAAACAAATTCGCCCGCGTGCCCTTGCACCGTCGATGCGCCCAGCCCTGGAATATCCGCATACGAAATGCGCGTAATCACCTCATCCATCTCCAAGGCCTCGCCCCAACCGCTCCCCAACATCACACCCAAATCAGGCGGACACTTGAAACACACATCCGGCAAATAGCCAGCTGCTTTATCAAAGAATTCGGTATTCATTTTTTGTTCTCCTTCTTTTATTTTACTATGGGCCAACAATCAAATTCCATTCCGTCATACGGACAATTCCGCGAACGGCTCGCAAACGCATTCACATCCACGCGGCGCTTTTCCCCAATCTCAATTCGCGTCCGCGGCAACTTCTTCAAAATCTCCTGATCGCGCCGCGGCAAAAGTGCCGCGGGCATCTCCGTCCACGCCTTCGCCCAATCCTCAATGCTCATCCCCTCGCCCTCAACCATCACCGTGTACGTAATCGGAATCGCCGTCTCAAGCCCAACAATCCCATTCGCCGCAGCCAAAAATCCGCCGCGCTTCTTCTCTTCTGGATGCGGCGCATGGTCCGTCGCAAACATCAAAACGCCTTCCTTCACGGCCTTGCGCAATTCATCACGATCCTCATTCGTCCCCAAGGGCGGCGCCATCTTGAACGCGGCATCATCCGCCACCAAATCATCACACGACAACAACAAATGATGCGGCGTCGCTTCCGCCGTCACAGGCAAACCCTCGCGCTGCGCCATCCGCACAAGCTCCACGCCCGGCGCCGTCGAAATGTGCTGAATGTGCAACCGACACCCCGTCACGCGGCACAACGCCAAATCCCGCTCAATCGCCGTCGTCTCCGCTTCAACTGGAATAATCGGCAAATGAAACTGCCGCGCCAATTCACAATCCCGTATAACGCCCCCGCCCTGCACCTTCGGGTCCATCGCATGTTGGCACACACACATATTCAAATCTGCCGCGCGCTTCATCACCTCTTCCATCACATGCGCATCCGCCACATACGAACCATCATCCGTAAAAAATGCCGCGCCCGCATCCGCCAACTTCTCCAAATCCGCCGCCTCTTTTCCTAGCCTCCCCCGCGTCATACACGCCGCAGGAAAAATCCGAATCGGCAACGCCGCATCCTCAATCTGCTCATGCAAATAGGGAACGTTATCCCCCGCCGGCGCCGTATTCGGCATCGTCACAACCGCGGCAAATCCACCCCGCGCCGCCGCCGCCGCCCCCGACCGACGCGTCTCCGCCTCCGGCACCCCCGGATCACGAAAATGCACATGCACATCAAGAAACCCTGGAAACTCCCGCGTCATTTCAACCTCCTCATGCCATCAACAACTTCTCGCCCACTTGCAACGGCCGCCCTCGCAAAAACGCGCCGCCATCCATCAACGCCGCGCCCTCTGGCTTCAACTGCGTCAACACTAAAGCCGTATCCCCACACTTCACAACAGGCCCCGGCACCACGCTCGCATCGCCCTTCACAAAATTCGGAATCACCTTCACAATCGTCCCAGGCTCCGCATCCTTCCAACCCGCCTCAAGCTTCCCCGCAAACCGCGACGCCGCAATCACCAACCGTCCGCTGTTCCCCTTCTTCCGAAAACGCTCCGGCAAAAATGTATAGCACCCCGGCCACGGCGAATACGCCCGAATCCGCCGCTCAATCGTCAAGACCGAATTCGCCCAATCAATCAACCCATCCGTCTTCTTCAGCTTGTGCGCAAACGTCGCATCCGCCTCCACCTGTGGCAACTCCCGCGGCGCTTTCCCTTCCGCCATCAACCGTAACGCCTTCGCCAATGTCACGCCACCCGTAATCGCCAGCCCATCCATCAACATCCCGCCCGTCACATCCGAATAAATCGGCTCGTAGCTCTGCATCAAAATCGGCCCATCGTCCATCCCAATCCCCATCCGTATCACACTCACACCCGTCAACCGATCCCCAGCCGCCAACGCCGCCACCACAGGCGACGCCCCGCGATACTTCGGCAACAACGAAAAATGACAATTGATACACCCATACGCCGGCAAATCCAACAGCGGCTTCTTCAAAAATTGACCAAACGCCACCACCGCAATCACATCCGGCTTCCACGCCACAAGCTGCGCCATCGCCTCGTCCGAATTCACATTCTCCGGCGTAATAATCTCCGTAATCCCATGCTCCACCGCAAACGCCTTGCAAGGACACGGCGTCACCACCTTGCCACGCCCAACCGGACGATCTGGCTGCGTGACAACGCCCACGACTTCGAGCTCCGATTCCCTCAGAATCGCCCGAAGACACATCGCGCTCGCCGCGCTCGAACCCATAAACACTACTCTCATTGCCGTATATTATACCATATTTCCGCCCAAACTGCAAGGCACTCCATCAAAATCCCGGCAAATTCAATTGCCCAGATATACAAACCTTACGCCCCTTCGGTAACGACCGATCCGACGTGTCATACACCACAAACTTAATCCCATCAAACTGCCGCGCCAATTCCTCCTGTATGTAATTCGATACACTCTTCACATTCCCAAGATCATCATCCGAAAAACCAATCGAAACAAATCGCGACAATCCGCCGCGCCGCCTCAGCATGTGATAAATGTGCTCCACAAAATCACGTATCGCAAATTCCTTCGCCAACTCACTCTTCGACGCATTCGGCGCCGTCGCAAGCTTACTCTGATAAATCGGATCCTTCAACATCTTCTCTCGAAACCGCGGATTCGTCACCGCACAATACCGACACTCATTCAAATACCGCGTCAACTCTTCCTCATCCGAATCAAACTCCGTCACATGATCAAAATACTTCCGATACCCACGCAAATTCGCCAGCATCTCCTCGCGTTCCTCATCCGTCAACGCCCGCTCAATAAACAACCTCACCACCTTGCGAATCGTCTCCGGCGAATGCCCACGCGCCGTCACAATCGCAAAAATACGCCCTTCCCTCAACGTCTTCTTCAACGTGTTATAACTCGGCCCAGGCTTCTCCCCAGCCTTCACCTTCTCCAACGCCGCAATCGTGTCCTCTATAAACCCATTCGCATTCAATACATCCCCAAAATTACAAAACGCCGCATCCCACCCACCTTCCTGAGGCGGGCGATAATGCTCCACATCCGTCCTCACCACCGCAAACGACGCCGTCGAAAGTTCCACACTCTCCCACGTGCCATCCTCCTTCTTGTGCTCCATCCGAATCTTCGTCGGCATGTGAAGAATGTTATCATCCCAATCGAAAATGTAATACTTGGGGTCGCGCTTCGCCACCTCTTCATTCACCCTCACTTCATCCATCGCCGCACGTCCCATTCGTCACTCAACTTCAACTTCCTCAACCTCAAAATCAAAACCCTTCACCGCCTTCACCTGCACCCAAATAAACTCCCCAACCTCATCAAATTCCCCGCGGCAAATCCCATCCACATCCGGCGCCTGACTCTCCAACCTCGCCACCCCAGGCGCAACCACAAGCGCCCTCTGCACCGTCCCAATCTGCCGCCGCGCCCTCACACGCCAAATCGCCTTCGCCAACCCCATCACCTCCTTCTCTCGCGCCTCCGCCACCTTCCGCGACGGCCGCCCACCCATCTTCGCCGCCTTCGTCCCCTCCTCCGGCGAAAACGCAAACGCTCCCACATGATCAAATTGCATCCTCTTCAAATCCGCCATCATCCCACGAAACCGCCGCGCCGTCTCCCCAGGAAATCCCGTCATAATCGTCGTCCTCAACGTCACCCCAGGTACCGCCAGCCTCAACGCCTCCGCCGCCACTCGCGTCGCCTCTATCGCCGCCCCACGATTCATCCTCCGCAAAACCTCTTCATCCGTATGCTGCAACGGCACATCCACATACTTCACCCCATGCTTCGACCGATTCAACCATCCCAAAAACCCTTCCGTAATCTCATTCGGATAACTGTACAAAACCCTCACCCAAAAATCCCCGCGTATCTTATCCAACTCCCACAATAACCTCACCAAATCCCATCCACCCTCCATGTCAATCCCATACAACATCGGATCCTGCGCCACCACATTCAATTCCCGACACCCACTCCGTATAAGCGCCTTCGCCTCCCCAATAATACTCTCTACCGGACGCGACCGATACTTCCCTCGTATCCCCGGAATCGCACAATACGCACACCGATGCGCACACCCTTCCGCGATCTTCAAATACGCAAACGCCTTCCCAGTAAATCTCAACCCAGGCGTCTTCGTCTCAACCCAATCCTTCGGCACCCCTTGCCACACATCTACCCCAGGAAACTTCCCCACCGCACTAGGATACCTCTCCGGATAACACCCCGTCACAATCACCTGCCCATACGCCCCACGCCTCTTCAACTCCAACGCCCGCACAATCTCCGCTTCCGCCTCTTCCCGCGCCGATTCAATAAATGCACACGTATTCACTATCACAACATCCGCTTCATCCGGATTGGACGAAAGATAAAAACCTTCCTTCAAAAGGTTCCCTGCCATCACCTGTAAATCAACCGCATTCTTCGCACACCCAAGCGACACAAGGGCAAGCGACTTCTTCGCGACAATCTGCTTCTGCTTCTTCATAGAGCCCCATATTATACCATATTCCGCGGCAACTTTCAACCCTCTCCCCAAAAAATCTGCCGCGCCCTCTAGGCCCCTTCCCGCGCGAAAGCAACCTAACCAAACCCACCTAAATGCGTCCATCGTTGCTTTCGCCCCAAAAGCCCATCCAACCTTCGCGGGGGAACGGGGGGCGCCGCCCCCCGTAACCTTGGGAAACTAAGCAGCAAACAGCCAAAGCACATTGCCTTCCGCCCCAAAAGCCCCGCCCAACCTTCGCTCACGGCGCGGGGGCCGCAGGTCCCCGTTCTCCTTGTTTCTTCAATTTTCAAAGATCAAAAACCGCGGCAAAACTGCCGCGGGATGGTTTATCGCCTAGCCATCAAACGTACGAAAGTGAAAATCAGT
>CAVGIZ010000010.1:0-21042 GCA_963629255.1 Anaerovoracaceae bacterium | reverse complement strand
CGCACTGTTTAAATGATGGCTGCCTCTAAGCCAACATCCTACCTGTCTGAGAGACTTCACTGCCTTAGTGACTTAACGCAAATTTGGGACCTTATTCGGCGGTCAAGGGCTGTTTCCCTTTCGACAATGAAGCTTAGCCCCCACTGTCTCACTGCCTGGTATTCATTCAAAGTCGGTCTTCGGAGTTTGACGGACTTCGGTATCCCGGTGGGGACCCTAGATCGGTCAGTGCTCTACACCCGACTGACGTGTTGCCAGACGCTGCCCCTAAAGGCATTTCGGAGAGAACCAGCTATTACCCAGCTTGATAAGTCTTTCGCTCCTATCCTCAGCTCCTCGAAGACCTTTTCAACGGTCACTCGTTCGCACCTCCACCCCCTGTTACGAGGGCTTCACGCTGTCCAAGGATAGCTCGCATGGGCTTCGGGTCCACCGCGGCCGACTAGATTCGCTCTATTCGAACTCGCTTTCGCTTCGGCTCCCCTTTCGGTTAGCCTCGCCGGACGCGGTGACTCGCGGACTCATTATGCAAAAGGCAAACGGTCGCGTCACGAATGACGCTCCCATAGCTTGTGGACGCACGATTTCAGGTCTGTTTCACTCCGCTTACAGCGGTTCTTTTCGCCTTTCCCTCGCGGTACTTGTTCACTATCGGTCATCAATGAGTATTTAGCCTTAGAGAGTGGTCTCCCTAGATTCAGACGGCGTTTCACGTGCACCGTCCTACTTGGGATACTAGTAGGTCTATTCCAGTTTTCGGCTAGAGGGCTATCACCCGCTATGGCCGGACGTTCCAGTCCGTTCGCCTAACCTTCATAATACCACGACCTAGTCCCGCAACCCCAAAGAGTAAACCCCTTGGTTTGGGCTCCTGCGCTTTCGCTCGCCGCTACTCGCGCAATCTCGTTTGATTTCTTCTCCTGCAGGTACTGAGATGTTTCACTTCCCTGCGTGTCGCTACTAAAGGACTATTGATTCATCCTCCAGTTGATAGCCCATGACGGCTACCGGGTTGCCCCATTCGGAAATCCCCGGATCAAAGCTTGTTGACAGCTCCCCGAGGCTTATCGCAGTCTTCCGCGTCCTTCATCGCCTATTGATGCCAAGGCATCCATCGTGCGCCCGTATACGCTTAGCAAGAAATTTTCCTCGCCAATCTCGTTACGTTGTAATTCTCCATAATTCCACAATAAAACTTCTATTGTCAAAGATCAAGTGCTCAACCTTTTTACCAGCCCCGCTTGTCACGGACCCCGTATCGGGCGAACGAGTGCATATTATACCATATTTTGAGGGTGCAATGCAAGAGGGAATTTCAAAAAAGTGTTATATCGCCATAAACTAACTCAAAACTGCCGCGGAACTATCACTTTGCAATCACCATTTTAGACCCGTTTTTTAGCCCTTCCTAGCCCAAACACCCCCTTCCAGCCCCCAAAACTGCCGCGTCCCGACAAAAATTTCGCCGCGCCCCTATCTCAAAACTGCCGCGGTGACGATACAATCATCCCCCTTTTGGGGGAAAGCAAAATGGGATAAAATGGTGGGACTGCCGGGAATCGAACCCGGAACCTACGGTTTAGGAAACCGTCGCTCTGTCCAGTTGAGCTACAATCCCTGGTTTGGGTACACTTTTTTCAAACTCGCAGAAATTCCTCTTCATGATCTTTGCCGAAGAACTTCGTAGAGTGTAACTGCCGCGGCCACCCCTGCATTGAGCGATTCAAAACCGCCCGGCATGGGAAGCTCAGCAATGAAATCACAATTGGCACGCACGAGCCGCGAGATGCCAGCGCCTTCCGCACCGACAACAAGCCCGACGCGTCCCTTGAAATCGATGTCGGTATAAACCTTGGCATCCGCGCCCCAATCGAGACCCGTGAACCAAATACCGGCTTCCTTCAAGTCTTCCATCGCGCGCACAAGATTGACGACATGCGCCACGCGAAGATGTTCCGCGCCGCCTGCCGAGGCACGCACCACCGCGGGCGTAATGCCACACGCGCGATCTTCTGGAATGATGACGCCCGTCGCGCCCACCGCACACGCCGTGCGCAAGATAGAGCCCACATTCTGCGGGTCCTCCAAATGGTCTAGAATCACCACAAGCGCGTTTTCATCTTCTTGGACATTCGCTAAAATTTCCTCGAAGCCAACGTACGGATAGCCCGTCGTCTTGAGCGCCACGCCTTGATGATGGCCGCCGCGCGTGAGCTTATCGAGCTGCACGCGGTCCATCGTTCGAATCACAAGATGCCGCGCACGCGCCTCATCGCGAATGCGTTGGAGCTGGTCGTCCTCATCGGGGTAGGCAGGCGGCAAAATGATTTCGCTCGCCGTGCGGCGCCCAGCCGCGAGTGCTTCCTCGACGGGATTACGACCAAAAATCCACTCGCCACCGGTGACGAGTTCGTGCGGTCCTTTCTTGTGATTCTTCTCGGCCATTTACTTCGATGAAACGCCCATCTTATAGCCGTTGAACTTGTGCGTGTTGTAAAGCGGCTGCTTCGGGTCGACCGGGAGGCCCATCGACTTGCGAATCGCGAGGAAGTCCTGAACCGACTTCTTGCCAACCTGGTTCAACTTCGCACCATGACCCGCGGCCAGCAGAAGGACCTGACAATACGCATCCGCATTCTCCGCGAACCATTCCGCTTCTTCGATATCGCGCGCACCGCACACGATGCCGTGATTCTCCATGAAGACGACGTTCGACTTCTTGGACATGGCCGCGACATTTGCCGCGACTTCGTCCGTTCCCGGCGTGCCATATGGTGCAAGCGGAATCTGATTGAAGAAAATATCGGCTTCCGGATTGATGCCATTCGGCGGAACCTGACCCGCAAACAAAAACGCATTGCAGTGCGGCGGATGGCAATGGACGCAGGCGCTCCAGCCCGCCGTCTTCATCATCGCGATATGGACCTTCACCTCGCTCGTGCGCGGACGATACCCACACAGCTGACCCGCGTTCATATCCACAAGGCAAATATCCTCAACCTTCATGAAGCCCTTGCAGCAAAGGGTCGGCGAACACAAAACCAAATCTTCGCCCACGCGCACCGAAAGGTTGCCACCATTGCCGTCGGTGTAGCCACGCGCATAAATGCGGCGGCCCATCTCGCACATCTGTTCCTTCACGCGGCGAATCGCCGGCGAGTTGAAGAACTTGTCGAGTTCCTTGCGGGTCTTCGGCTGAGGGCCCTTCTTCCAGTCGTACGCCCGATTGACGAGCGGCGGATTGATATACAGTTTTTTGTCCATGGCGCATATTATACCATATTCCGCGCCGACTTTCAACACGGATTTTTTACTTTTTTACGCGGCAGTTTTTCCCCGCATTTCAACAACGCTATTTTTGCGCTTGAACGTTGGCCTCAAATATGGTATAATATATGCCGTTTCGTTAAAGAATGAAGACGTCGCAGTTTTGGTATCCGCTCCCGGAGCGTTTGATTGCCCAGCATCCTGCTGAAAAGCGGGGTACTGAGCGTATGATGGTTTTGCATCGCGACACCGGCGTTTTGGAGCATAAGCACATCGCGGACATCGTCGATTACATCACGGCCAATGACTTGCTCGTCGTCAATGACACAAAGGTGTTCCCGGCGCGGCTGATTGGTAAGTGGGCCGATTCGGAAGGCGCGGTGGAGGTACTCATGATTGCCGCGGCGCCCGAAAGCGAAACGACAAAAGAGCTCGTGTGGAACTGCATGCTCGGAAGCGGACGAAAGTGCCGCGAAGGGCAAGAAGCCGTGTTTGGTCCAAATGGCGAATTGCGTGTGAAGCTCTTGAAAGCGCTTTCGGGCATTGGTATGTGGAAGGTGCAATTCATTTGCGAGCGGCCATTGATGGAGCTCCTTGATGAGTTTGGCCACACGCCCGTTCCGCCGTATGTGAAACGTGAAGGCACACGCGAAGAAGAATTGGAAGATCGCGAACGCTATCAAACGATTTACGCCAAACACGTTGGGTCGGTCGCGGCGCCCACAGCGGGTCTTCACTTTACGCCAGAAATTTTTGCCGCGCTCGAGGCGAAGGGCGTGAAGCGCGTCGCGGTCACGCTCCATGTGGGGCCTGGCACGTTCCGTCCCGTCAAGGCGGAGAACATTGAAGACCACCAAATGGACTTCGAAGCGTTCTCGGTCGGGGAAGAAACGGCCGCGGCAATTTGTGCGTGCAAGGCGCGCGGTGGGCGCGTCTTTTGTGTGGGCTCGACCACCGTACGCACGCTTGAAACGGTGGCCTCGCGCCCGCGTGAAGGTGCCGCGAATGATGACCAGCTCATCGTCGCGGGCTCTGGCGCGTCCAACATCTTTATTTATCCACCATATGAATTCAAGGTCTGCGACTGCATGCTCACAAACTTTCATTTGCCGCAGTCGACCTTGCTCATGATGATTTCGGCGCTCGCGGGAAGAGAGCGGGTTTTGTGTTCGTATGCAATGGCCGTCAAGGCCAACTACAAATTCTTCAGCTATGGAGATTGCATGCTCATCGTCTAAATGGGAAAAACATTATGCCATTATTCGTACCAAAAGATCGTAAGTCGCTGTTCCGCCAATTCTTGGCGGGCATGTATGATGCCGTGATCATCACGGACCCAAACGGCCACGTCATTGAAATCAATCCGCGCGCCGAGGAACACTTCGGCTACTCACAAGAGGACGTCATCGACCGCCCCATTTCAATGCTGATCGCGGGTCTCTCGACCGAAATCGTCCAGCGCATTCGCCGCGGCCTTGAAGAAAATCACCGCATGCTCGTCGATGGGCGCGGCATTTGCAAGGATGGCGAAAAGTTCGCCTGCGAAGTCACGATCTCCGTCATCGATTTGATGGACCCCTCCGACCTCGTCTTTACCGTCCGCAACATCGAGCGCCGCCGCAAATTGCGTGAACGCCTGCGCGCCAAAGAAAACGCCTTCGAAATGGCCGACGCGGCACTTTTTGCCTGCGACCCGAATGGCCACTTCACCGAAGCCAACCGCGCCTTCCTCGATATGTTCGGCCTCGACGATGTGGAAGATGCGCGCAAGCTCACCTTCACCGATTTGATTGATGATGACCCGCTGCCGGCGGACTTCCAAAAGGCACTCAAGGGCGAGACCTCAACCGTCGGCATTGTCGCGGAATCGGATTCGGAAGACGGCGAAGAAATCGAAGTCAAGATTGGCCCAAGCAAGTTTGGCAACCGCATCGTCGGCGTCGTCGGCAGCATCCTCAAAATCTAAACATGCGCCGCGCTCCCAAACATGCCGCGGGGATCACTTCCCTGACCGTCAGCAAGAATGATGCAAAGTTCTTGCAAGACTTCCTCGCCGCGCGTTTCAATCTGTCGCGGCGCACGGCCAAGGCCATGATTGATGGGCGCAACGTGTGGGTCAACCGCACCTGTGTCTGGATCGCCCGCTACAGCCTCAATACAGGCGACACAGTCGAAATCCCAGAAGCCGTCATCAAGGGCGCCATCAAACAATCCGCCCCAACAAAATCTGCCGCGCCCAAGAAAGAAGAAAAACGCCACGTCCGCGTCCTTTGGCAAAACGATAATTATCTCGTCGCAGATAAGCCCGCGGGCCTCGTGAGCTGTGACGACCCAAAGTCCGTCGAAACCATCTTGCGCGAACAAGAAAAGATCCCCACGCTCGAAGCCGTGCATCGTCTCGACCGTGATACGACAGGCTGTCTCCTCTTTGCGAAGAATCATGCGGCACTTGTTGCGGCCGTCGAAATGTTCAAGACGCATCGCGTCTCCAAGGTCTATCACGCCATCACCGTCGGCTCCTTCAAGTATGCGCATCAAATGATTAGTACGCCTCTTGATGGACAAAACGCCGTCTCAAAAGTGACGCGCGAAGCCTCCACCGATGACGCAAGTTTCCTGCGCATTCGCATCGAGACAGGCCGCACAAATCAGATTCGTCGCCACCTCGCATCCGTCCGCGCACCCATCATTGGCGACCGCGTCTTCGGTCTCAAGAATGCACGCGACCTACGCATGCTCCGCGTCCCGCGGCAAATGCTCCACGCCTCCACCTTGGAACTTCCAGACCCGTTGAAATTGAAGGAGGAGATCAAGGTTCATTCTCCCCTTCCCGCGGACTTCCGTTCTACCTTGCGTGTCTTTGGCATGGGCAAGAGATAAACGAAGCGCGGCACTTTTGCCGCGCTCCTTTCTTCTTTATCTCTCGCTCGTAAACGCGTCTTACTTGCCGACATTCAGAACGGTGAAACCAAGCTTGCGCAAAGCCTCCGCATCCAAACAATTGCGCGTATCATAGACAAGCGCAGGCGTGCGCATCACGCGGCGAAGTTTCTTCCAATTGAGTTTGGAATACTCCTTCCAATCCGTCATCACAATGATGGCATCGGCATCTGCCGCGGCCTTGTAAGGGTCATCTTCATACGTAATGGCATCGCCATACTTTTCAAGGTCGTGCCGCGCATTGGGAAGCGCCTTAGGGTCGGTCACGGTCACGCACGCGTGCTCTTCCATCAGCATGTCGATGACATGTAACGACGGCGTTTCGCGCGTGTCGCCTGTGTCGGCCTTGAACGCAAAACCAAACACCGCAATCTTCTTGTCCGAAATCGTATGGAACATCGTATCGAGCATGCGCGTCACGATGCGCTCCTGCTGCCACTCATTCATCTGAATGACTTGATTCCAATAATCTGCCGCGGGCTTGAGGCCATAGCTCTCGCACAAATAGACGAGATTCAAGACGTCCTTCTTAAAACAGCTGCCGCCAAAGCCAGGCCCCGCCTTCAAGAACTTCGGCCCAATACGCGCGTCCATTCCCATTACATGCGCGACCTCATCCACATCCGCGCCCGTCACCTCGCACAACGCCGACAGCGCATTCACGCTCGACACACGTTGCGCCAACATCGCATTCGCGGCAAGTTTCGTCAATTCACTCGACCACAAATTCGTCGTCACAATCCTCTCGCGCGGCACCCACGCCGCATACACCTCAACAAGCGCCTTGACCGCCTTGTCCCCTTCCTTCGTGCGCGGCCCACCAATCAGCACGCGGTCGGGCTCCAACAAATCGCGAATCGCCGTCCCTTCCGCCAAAAACTCAGGATTCGACAACACCGTAAACTTATGCTTCGGATGCGACGCAAGCACCTTCGCCATTGCCTCAGCCGTCCGCACAGGAAGCGTCGACTTTTCAATCACAATCTTGTCGCGGTTGGCGACCTTTGAAATGTTGCGCGCCGCCGCCTCCCAGTATTGCAAATTGCTCGCACGCCCCGCACCGCGCCCAAACGTCTTCGTCGGCGTATTCACGCCCACAAAGATGATGTCGCACTTCTGAATCGCGCCGTCAATGTCCGTCGTGAAAAACAAATTTTTGCCGCGCACCTTCTTCACAATCTCCGCAAGCCCCGGCTCATAGATGGGAAGGTTATCGGAGTTCCACGCGGCAATCCGCGACTCCGAAATGTCAACGACGTACACCTTGCGGCCCGGATTCTTCGCCGCAATAACCGCCATCGTCGGCCCACCAATGTAGCCCGCGCCAATACAAACTATGTCCTTATTCATAAGCCTCTACTTTCCTTTGAACTGTGTGCGACACATATTATACCATAATTCCGAACAAAATAAAAGCCCCCTCTTCACATCTCGTCTGAAATATGGTATAATATACACCATGAAGACGAAACCGCTTTTCATTGTGCTCTCCGCCCCGAGCGGATGTGGCAAGACGACGCTGATTGATATGCTCCTCCAAGAGTATAGCGACATCGTCTATTCTATTTCATGCACCTCGCGCGAACCTCGCGAAGGCGAAGAAGATGGCCTCGACTACCACTTCGTCACGCGCGAACGCTTCAAGGAACTCATCCAAGAAAAGGCCTTCATCGAATACGCCCTCGTCCACGATAACTTCTATGGCACGCTCAAAGCCCCCATTCACGAAGTCCTCGCCGAAGGCAATTCCATGATCCTCGATATCGACGTCCAGGGCGCGGCAAAAGTTCGCGACTACGTCCGCTCCCTTCCCAACACCGACCCACTCAAAATCGGTTACGTCGACATCTTTATCTCGCCGCCCTCAATGGAAGAATTGCGCGCCCGCCTCGAAGGCCGCGGCACCGATTCCCAAGCCGTCATCGAAAAACGCCTCCACAATGCCGAAGGCGAAATGGAACGCGCCGGCGAATACATGTTCCAAGTCACGAACGACGATCTCTCTCATTGTTTCAAACGCCTCTGCGACCTCATCGATGCCTTGAGCGGCCGCATGTAATCTAAACCTTCTAAACCTTCCAAACCTATGCAACCTTCCAAACCTGTGAAACCTTCCAATCGTCGCCTCACCTACGCCATGGTCGGTGGTGCCCGCGGCAGTTTTATCGGCCCCATCCATCGCATGGCCATCCGCATGGATAACCTCGCTGACCTCGTCGCTGGCTGCTTCTCGCGCCGCGCCGAAGCCAACACCAAAACCGCCGAATCCCTCGGCCTCGACCCCACCCGCTGCTACCCAGACTGGCAACACCTCATCGCGGCCGAGCGCGGCAAAATTGACTTCCTCGTCATTTGCACGCCCAACAATTCGCACTACGAAATTGCACGCACCGCCCTCCTCGCGGGCCTCGACGTCATGTGCGAAAAACCCCTCTCCCTCACCCTCGCCGAAGCCAACGAACTCGCCCGCCTCGCCAAACGCAAACATTGCATCCTCGGCATCCCCTTCACCTACACGGGCTACCCAATGGTCAAGACCGCACGCGACCTCGTCCTCAAAAATAAACTCGGCCCCATCTCCAAAATCGTCCTCGAATATTCACAAGGCTCCTTCCGTAAACGCGATTTCTCTAAGCCCCTCTCCGCCCGTAGCGAATGGAAGATGGACCCCAAAATCGCCGGCAAAAGTTGCGTCGTCGCCGATATCGGTGTCCACGCCTTCACACTCATCGAATACGTGACAGGCCTCGAAACCTCGGCCATCCTCGCCGACCTTTCTTCCTTCGCGCCAGGCCACAACCTCGACGACGATGCTTCCGTCCTCATGCATTTCAAAGGCGGTGCCAAAGCTTCCGTCGTCATTTCCAAAATCGCGACCGGCGAAGAAAATGGCGTGCGCCTCCGCGTCTATGGCGAAAAGGCCGGACTCTACTGGAACCAAGAAGAGCCCAACATCCTTCACGTCAAATATCCGCGCAAACCCGAGGAAACCTACAAGCGCAACGCCCCTTACATGGGCGACGAATCTGCCGCGGCCGTCCGCTCTTCGCGCATCCCCGCAGGTCACCCCGAAGGCTTCATCGAGGCCTTTGCCAACATCTACGATGAATTCGTCAAAGCCGTCCGCACTCGCGATAAGCGCGACTTCCCGTCCACCACCGAGGGCGTGCGCACAATGAAATTTGTCGAAGCCGTCCTCAAATCCGACGCCTCCAACAACCGCTGGGTCTCAATCAAATAACCGCTGTCCCTGGCTTGATATTATCATCAGCCACTAAGCTTGTCCTCACCTTCGCGGGGGCGCGGGGGGCGCACCATCTAAACTTGCTTTACAGGCTTGCATTCTGTCATCCGCCACTAAGCTTGTCCTCACCTTCGCGGGGGCGCGGGGGCCGCAGGTCCCCGTTGTCATTGTTTCCCAAACCTGTCTAACCTGTTCAAATTCAATTGTCAAAGATCAAATGCTGTAACCAGCTTCTAATCCACTTTTCATGAAAAGTGGATTGGGTGTGGCGTGGGGACGGCAAAAACTTCCCCTCACGCCCCCTTGGGACCAATTCCGCAAATGCCCGTTGACAAGTTCGAACGCACTAACGCATATCGCCGCGTGCCGTCCTTATCAATCAAAATTGCCGCGGCATCGAGAAAGCGCGGCCAATTCTCCTTCGAGAAAACGGGGATTGTCCCCTTGGCGGAAAGAAATGCCGCGATATACAAATCGTGTGTTGTCGCAATAAAAAGTTGATTCGTCTGATGCGCAAGAAGCCACTCTTCAAGCGCATCCGTTGCCTCGTGCAATTCGTTGAATCCACGCTGATGCCCCGTCGCAAAATACTCAAAGCTCGCCTTGAAGAAATTATCGGGCTTGAACACATCGAGAACTTGCAAGGCGTCGTTGTAGTAGAAAGATTCATTGCCCAAAAGCGCATCCGTTGGGATCGTGGGATTCACAATTCCCATGCCCGCGGCAATTTCTTCAGCCGTCATACGCGTGCGCCGCAAAGGGCTCGCATAAAATTGGACGTCGCGAAATTCTTTGAACGATTCGCCAAAGGCACGGGCCGTACGAATGCCCTCGGCCGTGATGGGAAGACTATCGCCAAACGTCGGATCATCAGGATCCATCTTGGGGCGTTCCGCGTGGCGAACTTGTAAGATGACGCGTGTGCCGCGGCGCAATTCCGCGGCAATTTCTTCGCGTGTCATTTCAACATTAGATTCATTCATAAGGATTAAATCTTGAGACTATAACCAGTGCCACGATGATTTTGAATCGCATCCGCGGCAGAACCAAGTTTTTGACGAAGGGCGCGCATGTGAACATGCAAGGTGCGTTCCGCCCCAATATAATCCGTCCCGCGCAAGACTTCAAAGATCTCATCGTAGCTCACAACCTGTCCTTGCTTCGAATAAAGGAGCCAAAGAAAATCGCCTTCCGTTTTCGTCAGATGTTCATCCAGGTTTTCACCTTTAATCGTCAGGCGATCAAAGTCAATTGTTACGCCTGCAAGCGTCAAGGCACGCGGCAAAGCGGCCGTGGTCTCAACCGTCGTATCCACTTGTTTCTTGCGATCAAGCGCGCGGCGAATGCGGGCTAAAATGATGGACTGCGGGTCTGTCTTTTTGATAAAGTCGTCGGCGCCTTCCATCAGCGCACGCACCTCGTCACATTCCGATTCGCTCCCCGACAAAAAAAGAATCGGAATCGCAACTCCGCACGCGCGCATTTCACGACAAGCCGTGAACCCATTCTTCCGCGGCATTTCCACATCCAGCAAAATAAGGTCCGGCAACTTTTCTTGAACGACCACAAGCGCCTCATCTCCATCGCGCGCCGTGCGAATCGTATACCCCTCGCCTTGGAGCATCGTACCAAATGAACGACGAATCACCGCGACATCATCCACAAGAAGAATCTCTTCCGCCATTAGTTTCCGCTCCTTTCTTTTGTCTGTGTAGCCAGCTTGCGCGTGCGGCCCGTCTCCACCAGCGCCGAGGCCACAATAAAGAATGTCCCCAACCACTGAAGTCCCGTCGCATGTTCATCTAAAAACAGAATCGCAAGCCCCACCGCAAAAACAGGCGTAAAATACGCGCTCACGCCCAAGACCGACATCGGCAAATACTTCTGCGCGGCATTCCACGTCCAAAATGGAAGCAACGTCGCGACCAGCCCCAAGCCCACAATCAACAGCCACGCCTCGGGCGTCATCGGCCACGCCACCTTCGCAAAGGGCAACACCCCCGCGGCAAAAATTCCCCCTACGAGCATCGTCCACGTCGAAAACACGCTCGAGCCCATCCGCGCAATCGGCCCGCGCCCATACACCGTGTAAATCCCCCACGTCAACGCCGCAAAGAAAACAAACACATCGCCCCACGAATACGCCTCCAACTGCAACCCATTCGCCGTCACAATCTGAATCACCAACAGCACCCCAACAAACCCGCACCCAAGCCCAATCCATTCACGTGCATCCATGTGCCGCGTGCGAATCGCCCCCACAACAAAAATCATCAGCGGCGTCAACGCATCCGCCATGGACGCATTCGCCGTACTCACCAGCGAACACCCCTTGAACACGCACCACGCCATCACACACGTCCCAATCGGTCCCACCCACGCAAGATTCAGCCAATCCTTCTTCGTCAGCGAAAACAGCCGCGCCCGACTTTGCGCACGCGTACATTCAAACGCGAACAAAACCGCCCCCGCCAAAATGAAACGCAAGCTCGAAAGGATCAGCGGATCCACCCCATGCCGCTTCGTCAGTGCCGCGCCAAACACAAATGTGGAAGCAAATGCCGCGACCGATACGAGCGCGAGAAATAGCCCCAAAATCAGATGTCCGACGCGTGCCATCTGCAATCAATTGAACGCTTCAATCCCCAAGTTCTGCAACGCGTTGATGCGATCTTCCAAAGATGGATGCGTTGCCCAAAGTGACGTCTTCTTCTTGCCTTCCGCAATGCCCATCGCACGAAGCGAATCAGGCAACACGCCTGGCTTCAAATTCCCCAGTCTCCGCAACGCGGCAATCATCGATGACGGCGTCCCGAGCAACTTGGCCGACCCCGCATCCGCGGCATATTCCCTCTTGCGCGAAAACGCACACACAATCAGCGACGCCAAAATCCCCAGCACCAAATCGAGAATCATCACAACGAGGAAATAAACAAGTGGATTCGCTCCGCGGCGATCATCATTGTTGCCGCTCGCCACAATTCGTGCAATCGCGCGCGAGAAGAAAATCACAAACGCATTCAACACGCCCTGAATCAACGTGAGCGTCACCATATCGCCATTCGCCACGTGACTCATCTCGTGTCCCAACACCGCACGCAATTCCTCGCGACTCATCTGCGCCATAATATCGGTCGACACCGCCACCAGCGCGCTATTGCGAAACGCCCCCGTCGCAAACGCATTGGCCGGCCCTGGATAAATCGCGACCTCCGGCGTCTTCACATTCGCCCGCCGCGCAAGGTCCTCAACCGTCGTCACAAGCCAACGTTCCGCCTCGCCCTCGCTCCCATTAATCACCTTCGCGCGACACGCAAACTTCGCAATCGGCTTCGACAGAAGAAGCGAAATAATCGCGCCCACAAACCCATAAACAAACGCAAGGATGACAAGCCCCGCCCATTCAGGCCCCACCACTTCCGCGACACTTTCCCCGCACAGTGCGCACAGAATGTTCGTCACCAAACAAAGGGTGAACATCACCGCCAGGTTCGTCAGAATAAAAAGAAATATACGCTTCATACTGCCTCCACTTTCATTGTCAAATTTGTTTGCGCCACAACTTTCACATTCGTCCCCACCGCAAGCGGCACATCTGCCGCGGCCGTCCATTCCGCATCACCAATCATCACGCGCCCCGTCAGCGGTGGCTTAATTTCTTCCGTCACCGTCCCCAAACGCCCAACCGATTCATTATCAAAATCAACCGCTGCGCGCTCGCTCTTCCCACTAAACAAATTCGTCATCCACCGCCTCAAGAACACCAAATACAAAACCGAAAAAACCGAGAACGCCGCAAGCTGCCACGTCATCGTAAACAAATCCCCCAGCGCAAATCGACACACCCCAACCGTCGCCGCCGACAGCCCAAAAAAGAAAATTACGAAGCCGGGCGAAATGAGTTCAAGGAACATCAAAATCGCACCCGCATAAACCCACAACCATGCACAACTTAGCATCTTATTTACCTCCTTTAATATCAATAATTTGTGACCCCGGCAACGCTTCAATCACCGAAACGAGCACAGGATCATCCATCAATTCTTTACGCCGCTTGTCATCCACCGGACGCTTCACGGCAGGCGCGGGAGTAGGCGGCTCAACCGCGGCACTTTTTGTCGGCGCACTCGGCGTATTGGGCGCGGCAGGCGCAGGCTCGGGTGGCAAACTCGGCAGAATATGCCGCCGCGTCGGCCTCGCCGCAACAGGCGCAGGTGCAGGAGGAACAGCAGGCTTCGGCGCCTCAACCGCGGCACTTTTTGTCGTCTCCGGCATCGCCCCCGCGCCACCTTCCTTCAACGCCTTCACCGCACGCATCAACTCCTCAATCGTCGCTGTCGTCGCAATCCGGCTCGCCCGTATCAGCGACATCTCAATCAACGTCCGCACGCTCAACGAATAACGTAGCTTGTCCTCCATCTCCGCAATCTGGTCGCACACGCGAAACACCCGCCCCGCATCCACAAGCTTGCTCTGCTCCACCAAAACCTTAATCTGGTCGGGTGTCGCCGCCAACGACGTCGCGCCCTCCCCCAACGCTTGCACCACCACCATGTTGCGAAAATACTGCAACAACTCCGCCGACAGCCGCCGCATATTCTTCCCCGCCGAATCAAACGTCTCAATCGCCTGCAAAATCGCCGCGGTATCCCCCTTCAAAATTGCCGCGGCCAACCCCTCCAACGCCGACCGACTCACGAGCCCAAACACCCCCAGCGCATCTTCCTCGCGCACCTTGTTCCCACAAAACGAAATCAACTGATCCAGTGACGACAACGCATCGCGCATCCCGCCTTCCGCCCCACGCGCAATTGCCAAGAGCGCATCCTCCTCCGCGTCAATCCCCTCACACTCGCACACATGCTTCAACCGCGACACAATATCATTCGTCTGAATCCGCCGCAAATCAAACCGCTGGCACCGCGAAATAATCGTCGCCAGCACCTTCTCCCCTTCCGTCGTCGCAAAAATAAACCTCACATACGGTGGCGGCTCCTCGAGCGTCTTTAGGAGCGCATTCCACGCCGCGTTCGTCAGCATGTGACATTCGTCAATAATGTAAATCTTGTACTTCGACGACGCCGGCATAAATTGCACCGACTCCATAATCGGCTTCACGTCCTCCACCTTATTATGGCTCGCCGCGTCCAATTCAATCACATCCAGCGACCTCCCCGCCGCAATCTCCTGGCAGTTCGTACATTCCCCGCACGGCTCCACCCCCTTCGGATGCTGGCAGTTCAGCGCCTTCGCAAAAATACGCGACAACGTCGTCTTACCAATCCCCCTCGGCCCAATAAACAAATACGCATTCGCAATCCGTTGCGCCTCAATCGCATGCCTCAGCGTCGTCACCACATGCGCCTGCCCAACGACATCATCAAACGTCATCGGCCGATACTTCAACGGCAACGCAATATGCTTCTTCTCATTCTCCGCCATAATCAATCCTCTCCTTTCTCCGCGGCACTTTTACTTCCTGCCGCCCCGCCATCCTTACGCGACCGCGCCTTCAAGAAAATCCTCACCGGCGCACCCTCCAATCCAAACCGCTCCCTCAGCCGCCTCTCGATGTACGACAAATACGCCGGCGTCACCAACTTCGGATTATTCACAAACAGCCGTATCGTCTGCGGATTCGTCGACACCTGCAACCCATAATAAATCTTCAGCCGCTTCCCCTTCACCATCGGCGACAACGTCTTCTTCGTCGCCACCTCAATCACACGATTCAACATCCCCGTCGGCAACCTCATCCCAGCCGACGCCGCCGCACGATCAATCGCCTCCACCGACCGCCGTATGTTATACCCCGACTTGTTCGAACAAAACACAATCGGCGCAAACGACAAAAACGGCATCATCGCCCGCAACGCCTCCGTCGCTCCCTTCTCATCCATCCCCTTCGCCTGCGCCAAATCCCACTTGTTCATCAATATCACACACGCCCGATGCGCATCGAGAATCTTCCCCGCAATCCGCTTGTCCTGCATCGTCGGCCCGAGCGTCGGGTCCAACACCAACAACACCACATCCGCCTCCTCAATCGCCGCCTCCGAACGAAACAACGAAAAATTATCAACGGACGTCTTTGACATCTTCGTGTGCGGCTTCATCCCCGCCGTATCCACCAGCATATAGTGCCGCGCATCTGGCCCCGACCCAATCGTAAACGGCACCTCCACCGCATCCCGCGTCGTCCCCGGTATCTCCGACACAATCACCCGCGGCGCATTCAACAGCCGATTCACATACGAACTCTTCCCCGCATTCGGCCGCCCCACAATCGCAACCCTCAGCGGCCTCACCGCCAAATCTGCCGCGCTCGCCTCCGCCAAATTCCCCGTCACCGCCTTCAACAAATCCTCAATCCCCCGCCCATGCTCCGCTGAAATCGGATACACCGGCAACCCAAACCGCTCAAATTCTGCCGCGCGCCAATCATCCCCCGCCGTATCGCACTTGTTCGCCGCAATCACACACGCCACCCCCGATTCCCGCACCCGCTGAATCACCTCCAAATCAAGCGGCAAAATCCCCGCCTTCACATCCACCACAATCACACATACCGCCGAATCCTCAACCGCCAACGCCGCCTGCGACCGCGTCTCATCATCCAGCGGATCATGCGTCACCGCACGGTCAAACGCAATCCCGCCCGTATCCACCAGCATCACCTTCCGCCCACAAATCTCCACCTCACGCGTCACACGATCCCGCGTCACACCTGGCTGGTCAAATACAATCGCCACACGCTTGCGCGCAATCCGATTAAAGAGTGCGCTCTTCCCCGTATTCGGCCGCCCCACAAGCGACACCACATTGCTCATTATCTCGCCCATACGCCCTCCTTACAAATTCGGGTCTTCCACAAATTCACCTTGCTCCGGTGGCGGCTCGCGCACCACATTCTCCACCTCGCTCGACTCAATCTCGCGATCGCTAAACCGCGTGTACTCCCGCTCAAAGTTCACCCTCACCTCGCCCGTCTCGCCATTACGATTCTTCGCCACATCAATAATCGCCAGCGTCTCATCATTCGACTCCTTATCCGACGGCGTACGCGACGGCCGCCTCAACAAAAACACCACATCCGCATCCTGTTCAATCGCACCCGAATCACGCAAGTCCGACAACTTCGGCCGCTCCGTCTTATCCCCACGCTGCTCATTCGCACGCGACAACTGCGACAACACAATCACCGGCACCTTCAACTCCTTCGCCATCGCCTTAATCTGCTGCGAAATCATCGAAACTTCCACCTGCCGGCTCGCATGCCGCGCCGCCGCGTTGCACATACAAAGCTGCAAATAGTCAATTACAATCAATTCAATCCCATGCGCCTTCTTCGCTCGCCTCGCCCGCGCCCGCAAATCCATCACATCCAACGCCGGCGTATCATCCACATAAATCGGGGCCGACCCCAATTCCTCCGACACCGTCAGCAAATTATTCGTCATGTCCGCCCGCTGCTTCTTCGTAAATAAGCCCCGATTAATCTTCCACATATTCACCCGCGCACGCCCCGAAATCATACGCCGCGCCAGCGCCTCCGTCGGCATCTCCAACGAAAAAATCTGCACCGGATGCCTCTTCCCCCCATCGCTCCTCACCGGCACATTGTTCATATCCCGCCCGAGCGCACAACTCTCCGCAATGTTCATCGCCAGCGACGTCTTACCCACCGAAGGCCGCGCCGCAATCACAATCATTTCCGCCGGCTTCAATCCCCTCAACTTCTCATCCAAATGCGTCAATCCCGTCGACAGCCCCTCCAGCGCCTTCCCGTCCGAATCAAACAACTTATCAATCTTCTCATAACTCTGCCGAATCGCATCCCCCCACGCGAGCGTCTCCGTCCCACGTATCCCAATCTCCAAAAAGTCCTTCTCCGCCTCGCCCAAAACAGCCTGCGCATCTGGATTATTCCCCTCGTCATAACAATTCCCCAGCGTCTTCATCGCCCGGTCAATCAAGGCCCGCCGCAACTGCTTCGCACGAATAATCGAAATGTAATATTCCGCATTCGCCGTCGTCGGCACCTGCTCCACCAAACTCTGCAAATACCCCGCGCCACCAATCGCCTCATACTTCCCAGCCGTCACCAACGCCTCCCGTAACGAAATCATATCCAGCGCCGTCGACCCTTGCACGAGCTTCAACATCGTCCCATAAATCTCACGGTTCCGCACGTCATAAAACGTCTCCACCGTCACAGAGCTCGTCATGCACAAATCCATCACACGGTCCCCTTCACGACCCGCCGTCCCCAGCAAAATCGCGCCCAAAACCGCACGCTCCGCCTCCAAATTCTGCGGCGGAACCTTGTCCTTAATCTCATCAATAATCGCCATCTCTTATCTCCTTACTGTTACTGTTCTTCCGTGACGCGCATAATTTCCTTCACACTCGTCACACCTGCAAATGCCTTCGCCCATCCATCTTCCCGCAGCGTCTTCATGCCCTTCTGCAAGGACATATTCCGAATCTGCGTCGCGTTCTCTCTCCTCACAATCGCCCCTTCAATATCCTCGTCCACCTCCAACACCTCAAACAGCGCCCGCCGCCCCTTGTACCCCGTCCGCGTGCACGCCTCACACCCAACCGGCTCAAACACCGTCTCCTTCGCAGGCGGCACATCCAGCGTGTAATACTTCCGATCCAGCGGCACTTCCTTCATACACTTCGGACACAACCTCCGGCACAACCGCTGCCCCATCACACCCGCCACCGCCGACGCAATCAAAAACGGCTCAACCCCCATATCAATCAACCGCGGAAACGCACCCGCCGCATCATTCGTATGCAACGTCGAAAATACCATATGCCCCGTCAACGACGCATTAATCGCAATCTCCGCCGTCTCCCGGTCACGAATTTCACCCACCATGATAATGTCCGGGTCCTGTCGCAAAAACGCCCTCAACGCACGCGCAAATGTCATCCCTATCTCCGACTGCATCTGCACCTGATTAATCCCAGCCATGTGGTATTCAATCGGGTCCTCCGCCGTCATAATCCTCACATCCATCGTGTTCACTTCACTCAAAAATGAATACAACGATGTCGACTTGCCCGACCCCGTCGGACCCGTCACCAAAAATATCCCATTCGGCCTGTGAATAATCTTGTTCACCACCCCAAAATCTCGCTCATTAAACCCAAGGTCCGCCATCTTCACAAAACTGCCGCTCTTCGCCAGCAATCGCAATGAAACCGACTCACCATACGCCGCCGGCATCGTCGACACACGAATATCAATATCCTGCCCGCCTATCCGTATCCCAATTCGACCATCCATCGGCAATCGCTTCTCCGCAATATCCAAATTCGCCATCACCTTAATACGCGAAATAATCGCCGATTTCAACCGGTTCAACTGCGGCGGCACATCCACCTTATGCAGCATCCCATCAATCCGATACCGAATCCTCAATTCCGTCTCTTGCGGCTCAATGTGAATATCCGTCGCACCCTGCCGATCCGCCTCCGCAATAATCTGGTTCACAAACTTCACAATCGACGCTTCTTCCCCATCCTCATTCACGTCAATCTTCGTAATGGACCCCGCATCCTCATCCACCGAATACCGCCCATCATCGATCATCTTCTCAATCGCATCCGCCCCCACGCCATAATACTTCTTGATCGACTTCTCAATCACTTCCTTCGGTGCCAACATCACCCGCACCTTCAACCCCGTCGCCAACTTCAAACCATCTGCCGCGGCCGTGTCAAACGGATCACTCCCCACAATCGTCAACGTCGTCTCATCCAACCCAAATGGCAACACATTGTATTGATACACCGTACTCGCCGCCAGCTTCGTCAACGCCGACGGATTCGGCTGCCGCTTCTCCAAATCGACAACCTCCATCTTCAGCGCCTTCCCAATCGCCTCCAAAAACTCAATTTCCTTCAACCCCCCGAACTTAACCGCCGCCTCGGCAAGCCCCATTCCAGGATTTGCCGCGCGCTGTTCAAGAATGTGCGCAATCACGCTGTCGGAGTACACCCCGGCAGATTTTAACACCACTTTCGACAAAGAAGACTTCTCGACCATAATGGACTATATTATACCATATCGCCGCCCACATTTCAACCCCAAAAACTTACTTTTTCAATATTTCTTCCCCACGCGTGAGCAACCTACCCGAAACCATCCCTGGCACCCTGCCTGCATCGTATTACATGGTATTTTGGATTTCGTCCAATCCCCATCCTAGCTCATATGCGAGTGTTTTCTCTCAATCCAATGTCGGAGGGGTACGGGGATTCTCCCCGCCCCCTTTGGTTGCCCCCCCCCAAAAAAAAAACCAACTTTGCCCTTGCATTCCAACCTCGAATATGCTATAATAACCATCGTCATGTTCAATTTCATTCATCGGCACAAGCGCTTCTTCTTCATCACGCTGGTGACGGCGGGGCGCCAGGCCATCCTCAGTCGGCGGGAAGGCGTTGAAATTGCCGCGCTTCTGCCGGCGGGCGAGCGCATCGTTCAAGCCATTTGCCGCGCCCATCAGCAAGACCCGGCCGTGGTCGTTTCAAACTATGTGATTATGCCCGACCACATCCATTTTATCTTGATTGTTGATTTTGATTTGGTGCCCACCTTTGATGTCATTGATTGGATTGTGCGCTTCAAATATGAAACAGGGGACGCGGCCGTTTGGGAACGTTCGTTCTATGTGCAATTGGCCTTTCATGCGAGCCAGCTCGCCGCCGTCCGCCGCTACATCCAAATGAACCCAACCCGCGCCCATTGGAAAGATACACACCCCGACCGCTTCCAACGCCATGGCCCCTTCCATCTATGGGAAAAGTGCCGCGCCTGGTACGCCATCGGCAACCTCACCATCCTGGCCTCGCCCTTCCTCACAGGCGCACGCCTCACCATGTCCAAATCTGCCGCGGAACATGCCCAAAATATCACCGCGCTCATCGATAAAGCAAAATCTGGCACCATCCTCGTCAGCGGCTTTATTTCACCCGGCGAACAAAAAGTACTCTCCCGCCTACGCGCCTCACCCACCGCACACTTCATTCGCATGGTCCCCTATGGCCTCGCGGCAAATTTTGACCCCTCCGTGGAAGACTGCCGCGCCCTCGCCCAAGGCCGCGAATTAATTCTATCAGGCTTTCCACCCACCGTGCCCACACACCCCATCACCCGCGCAAATTGCCTCGAAATGAACGATTTAATCAAGACCCTGTGTGGCCGCGCCACCCACGGCGAATTCGTGAGGGCTTAAACAACCAAAGAGGGCGGGGAGGAATCCCCGTACCCCTCCGACACTGCTTTACCAATATCACTCGCATATGAGCAGTAATGCTGATTGGACGAAATCCAGCATACCATGTAATTTTGCGCATTCATTTTACCAGCAATGATTCCACCCAATGATTGCTCTCGCAAGAACAACCCGCCCCGAAACCATCCCTGGCACCCTGCCTGCATCGTATTACATGGTATTTTGGACCTCGTCCAGCCAATATCCTAGCTCATATGCGAGTGTTCTCCCTCAATCCAATGTCGGAGGGGTACGGGGATTCTCCCCGCCCTCTTTGGCAAAAAACCCCCTTTTCCACCC
>CAVGIZ010000009.1:0-23523 GCA_963629255.1 Anaerovoracaceae bacterium | reverse complement strand
GGGTGGTGGCGCGGAGGACTTCTTGCGCGACTTCTAGATTCACGCCAGCGACCGCGGCAATTTCTTCGGGCATCGCCTGTGAAATGGCGTGGATGGTGTGGAAGTGTTGGAGGAGTTTCACTTTCTTTGCTTCGCCGATGCCAGGAACTTCATCGAGGACCGATTCACGGATGGTGCGGTCGCGCAAGGTGCGGTGGTAGGTAATGGCGAAGCGGTGGGCTTCATCGCGCAGGCGCGTACAAACGAAGAGGGCTTGAGAGTCGCGTGGCAGAAGGAGATTCGCGCGTCCATCATCGAGGACGATTTCTTCCTGTTGCTTGGCAAGTCCAATCGTGGGGATGTCGGTGACGCCAATTTCGGCAAAGGCGGCGCGTGCGGCGCGGAGCTGTGTGATGCCACCATCGCAGATGAAGAGGTCGGCGCGTGGGGATGTTTCGAGGAGAGTTGATTCGGGGCCGTAGCGGCGTTTGACGACTTCAGCCATGCTGAGGGGGTCGTCCGCGCCGATGACGGTTTTGATTTTGAAGTGGCGATAGTAGCGGCCGTCGGGAAGTCCATCGCGTGCGACGACCATGGAGGCGACGGAATGCGTGCCGAAGAGGTTGGAGATGTCAACACATTCAATGATGCGCGGCGGTTTGGCAAGGCCAATTGCATCGGCCAATTCTTGAATGCCGCGGAGGGCGTCTTCGCGATGCATGGAAGGGGATTTGCGGACGAAGTGGGCTTTCGTCATTTCCTTGAGCGCGGCGATTGTGTCGCGGAGGCGGGCGGCCGTTTCGTAATCTTTTTTTGCCGCGGCTTCACGCATTTTGTCATCGAGCTCAGCGAGGACGTGTGGGCGCTTGCCATCAAGGAAGGCGCAGGCTTCTTCGAAGCGGGCCCGATATTCCGCGGCAGAAATTTTGCCGAGGCAAGGTGCGGAGCAGGTGCGGATGACATCGGCGAGGCAATGTTTGTGGCATTCGGCGTTGGGCTCGATGGCGTCACATTCGCGGATGCCATAATGCTTTTCGACGAAGTCTTTTGCCGCGCGAACGATGGGGCTTGAAGGGAATGGGCCGAAGTAGCGGGCGCCGTCTTCGCGGACGATGCGCACGCAGGTTAAGCGTGGCCAAGGGGCGTTTACGTCGGCCTTCAGGGCGAGGTAGCGCTTGTCGTCGCGCATCAAAATATTGAAGTGTGGTTTATACTTCTTGATGAGCGATGCCTCGGTGAGAAGGGCTTCCGCGTCATTTTTGACGGTCATGAATTCGAAGTCATAGATGGTGTCGACCATGGAGCGCACCTTGGGTGGGTGGTCGGCATTGGGGCGGAAGTAGGATGAGACGCGGCGGCGCAAGTTCTTGGCTTTGCCGACATAGATGATGACGCCCCGGCGATCTCGCATGAGATAACACCCGGGGCGATTCGGGACGGTTTTGAGCCGTTCTCGAATAAGCTCGGTCATAATTGAGAGGGCTTATTTTGCGGCGTCGGCTAATTCTTTTGCCGGGCCGTTTTCGTCTTTCTTTTCGGCTTCGGCTTCCGCCTTTTCGCCTTCAATCAGACCCTTTTTAAATTCGCCCTTTGCCTTGCCCAACGAACGCGCGAGCTCGGGGATTTTCTTCGCCCCGAACAACACGGCGATGAGCACGACAACAATCAACACTTGCCAAAGTCCTGGTCTCATTTTATATCTATCTCCTTTTGCTTTTAAGAGTTGCCGTATAGTATACCATATTTTCGCTGAAATTGGTAGTAGAAAGTTTAGAAATTTTTGCCGCGGTTGATTCGTAAAAGGAGGCCCGGCATTGCTGCCGAGCCTCCGTGTGTGTTCTATCCAACTATAAGGAAATTCATTAGCAGATGCCCTGGGCGACCATCGCGTCGGCTACCTTGACGAAGCCTGCGATATTCGCGCCCATCACGTAATCGCCCTTGTGGCCAAAGCGTTCGGCCGCGTTGTAGGCGTTGTCGTGAATGGCCTTCATGATGCCCTTGAGCTTGGCGTCGACCTCTTCGCGCGTCCAGCTGAGGCGCTCCGAGTTCTGGGACATTTCCAAGCCGGAGGTCGCGACGCCACCTGCGTTCGAGGCCTTGCCCGGGCTGTACATAATCTTGGCCGCGCGGAACGCTTCCACTGCTTCCGGCGTCGACGGCATGTTCGCGCCTTCGCCCACGAGCGTGCAACCCGCATTCAGCATGTACTTCGCATCCGCGCCATCGAGCTCGTTCTGACGCGAGCACGGGAACGCGCAATCATACTTGGCAACGAGCTGCCACGGATTCTTCTTCGCGACAAACTCAACGCCCGCAGCCTTGATCTCGCTCAATTCGCCGCGCTTGACGTTCTTCAAATCCATCACTTCCGCGAGCAGGTCCTTCGAGATGCCGTCCTTGACGACGATCGAACCCGACCGGTCCGAGAGCGTCACGACCTTCGCGCCCAGCTGCATCAACTTCTCTGCCGCGAACGACGCCACATTGCCCGAACCCGAAACGACGCACGTCTTGCCCGCAAACGCTTCGCCCTTCTTCGCCAGCATGTTCTCCGCGAAGTAAACATCGCCATAGCCCGTCGCTTCCGGACGAATCAACGAACCGCCGAACGAAAGCGCCTTGCCCGTCAACACGCCCGTCCACTCATTGACGATGCGCTTATACTGACCAAACAAATAACCAATCTCGCGGCCGCCCACATTCATATCGCCCGCCGGCACGTCCGTATCCGCACCAATGTGGCGATAAAGCTCCGTCATAAAGCTCTGGCAGAAACGCATGACTTCGGCATCGCTGCAACGCTGACCCGGCGTATGCGGGCTCTGCTTCGGGTTGAAATCGGAACCACCCTTGCCGCCGCCCATCGGAAGCGTCGTGAGCGAGTTCTTGAAGACCTGTTCAAAGCCGAGGAATTTGAGTACCGAAAGATTCACCGTCGGGTCAAAGCGCAGACCACCTTTATATGGACCAATCGCGCTATTGTACTGGACGCGATAGCCGCGGTTCACACGCACAATGCCCTTGTCATCCACCCACGGCACGCGGAACATAATCACGCGCTCCGGCTCAACCATGCGCTCCAAAATTGCATTCTTCTCGTATGCCGGAACCGCCGCGAGAACGGGGTCGAGCGTGAGGAGCACCTCTTCGACTGCCTGAATGAACTCCGGTTCATTCGGATTCTTAGCCTTCACGTCCTTCAGGACGGTATCAACGTATTGACTCATGATAAACCTTTTATATTTCTAGAACCGCCTCCGTCGTTGGAAGCACGCCAAATGAGTAGCACAGACCGTGCCAAAATCCGAAAAGTGTCGCGGATGCGGCGCTTGAGGGGCAGGACGGCCCGAATCCTTACATTTGGCGTAATACGATTTTATAGTTCTTTACACTTTGTGGTGTGCGCGGCAGTTTTACTTGTTCAAAATAAAGTGAACCTTTTGGTTGGGCTGTGCGTTTCAATTAATATAAGGTCAAAAGGACGATACAAAAAATGGAAGCATTGATTGCGACGAATGTGTGCCGGAAGTATGGTCGGCAGCAGGTACTGAAGGATTTTTCGCTGACGCTTGAGGCGGGTAGCTTTGAGGCATTGATGGGACCGAGCGGAAGTGGGAAGTCCACATTCTTGCATGTTGCCGCGGGGTTGCTTGCGGCGGATGCGGGGACGCTTCAGATTGGCGGCAAGGACATTCTTCAGATGGGGGATGCGGAGGTGACGAAGTTTCGGCGCCGAACCATTGGTATTGTTTTTCAACAATTCAATTTGCTCAAAGAGAAGACGGTCAAAGAAAATATCCTGTTGCCGCTCAAGTTGGATGGTGCGAAGATTGATGTCGCGCGGTTTGAAAGTTTGGTGGCGCGGTTGGGGCTGAGCGATAAGTTGGCGAAGAAGCCAGACGAACTTTCGGGTGGTGAGCAGCAACGCGTCGCGATTGCGCGCTCGCTCATCACGGAGCCAGCGGTGATTCTTGCAGATGAGCCGACGGGCAATTTGGATTCGAAGGCGGCGAAGGATATTTGCACGTTGTTGAAGGAATTGAATCAGACGGAGAAGAGTGCAATTCTTGTGGTGACGCATGATCCTGTTGTGGCCGCGACTTGCAAGAAAGTGAACTTTTTGAGAGATGGGAAAATTGCCGCGAAGCATGTCACGGAAGGTGATTCTGCACGCGTCTCGAACCTTTACTTGGAGACATACAAGTGAAAGCGCGGCACATTTGCGCGGCGCTTGGAATTGCGCTGGCGACGGGTTCCATCATTTTTATGCATTCGTTGATTGCGACGAATGATGCGCAGGCGCCTGCTGTTGCGCGGCAGTTGACGGCGCCGTGGAGTGCCTGGCAAATTGAGGGGCTCAAGATGCGCGGTCGGCGCGGGGCTCCGCCACCTTCTAAAGGTGAAATTCAACGTGGGCATGGCCCGGCCAAAATGCCCATGCGTGGGCCGAAAGCTGATTTGGAACTTCCGTGTGTGCAGATGCAAATTGACTATCGTCCAGGCGGGCACGTTTTGCAAGGGCCGCCCATGACGGGCATTGTTGCGCCGGCCGCACCGCTCCGCGGCACTTCTCCTTATGGTTGTGCGCCGCTTGTGGAAGGGCGCTGGGTGGATGAAAGTGCCGCGGCTCCAGAGATGGTTTGCACACGCGGCACAATGATACGTTTTGCGGGCGAGGGCGAACTTCCCGCGCTTGGCACAATCGTCAAATTCATTGGTGAAAAGACATCTGTCGCGTTCAAGATTGTGGGTTACCTTGATACGAAAAAACTGCCGCAGGGTTGGCCAGGCGCCTTTGTGAATCGCGGCGGTTTTGATGCGCTTGAGCCTGAAACAAAAGGTCACATCCGCTTTTGGAAAACGGCGCCGGCGGAACCGATGCCAAACTTGCAGACGGTGGATGCCATCGCTCCACAATTTACAAGCGACTCCGCACGCAATATGAATCGTGCGCGCCCACTTCTTCTTTGGGCCGCGGCCTTGACGGCCCTTTGCTTGCTTCTCAATTCGCTCTTTCTTTCGATTGAACATCAGCGGCGCGATTTGGCCATTCTGCGTATGTTGGGGCTGACGCGTTCGGGCGTCGTTAGGTCTGTTTTAAAGGAGTCGATTCTTCTAACTTGTTTTGGTGTTGCCTTAGGTCTTATCCTTTCGAGCGCGGCACTTTTTATTTATGTCGCGTGCGAGCACGCCCTTTATCCAATGGGCGCGGCATTGAGTTGGAAGAGCATTTTGGCGACGATTATTCTTGCACCGATTCTCGCAATTTTTGGCGCGCTTCTTGCCCTCAAAAAAGCGCTTGCGGTTAAGCCCCTTGAAGCCGCATCCAATCGTGCGCCGCGCCGCGCAAGCTTAGGTATGCTTATTTCGTTCGCGTGCGGATTTGGTGCGTTCGTTGCCGTTGAAGTTTGGGGCTCGAGTTTGACGAAGCCGTTTATTCCATCGAAGGAATGGCCTGATGCGATTGTCTCCATTTTGCCAGGCGGCGTTTCAAGTTTTGATATTGAAAAACTTCGTCATCTTCCTGGCGTCAAACGTATCAGCGAACTCCAACCGCTTCAACTTAACTTCGATCCACTTGAGGAAATGGAAAGCTGGGGCGGACCTGGTGGCCCCAAGCAATATCGCAACGCTTTGCTTTTGGCCGCGGAATGGTTGCCCGATTTTAAGTTCATCGCGGGCGATCATAAAAGTGCCGCGGAGGCAATAAAACAAGGCGATGCGTGCGTCATTACTGAAATGATGGCACGCGCGCGGCATCTCAAATTTGGGGATGATTTGCGCTTGGACGCGGGGCATGAATTGAAGGTGGCGCTTAAGATTGTGGGCATTGTCGATCTCAATTGGCATATGGTCACATCGCGCGGACTTGTGCGTGGATTGAATCGTATGCCGGGCAATACGGATGGGCCTGTCTTCGTTTCATTTGACACGCTTCAAGAGCTGGATATGCGCCCGGCCGAGTTCGTGAACATGACGCATCTTTGGCTTGATTATGAACCGAAGTTCCTCGCTGAACACGGCGTCTTTCCTGCGGGACGAATTGTTGAAAAGGAAATTGTGGACGCGTTGAACGGGGCGAAGCGCACAACGAAAGAAGGGGACGTGCGCGGCAATGCGGTGCGGCTTCATTCGCGTGATGAAGTTGCGGATGGGACGTTGGCGCATGGGAACGATATCGTGGGGTCGATGGCGCGCGTTCCATTTATTTTCATTGCAATCATTTCGCTTGGATTTATTGCGATGTTGGTTGCGAGTATTGATGCGCGCAAGGACGAGTTTATCATTCTTCGTGCGGTTGGTGCCACGCGCACGCAGCTGGCGTTTGTTCTGATTCGCGAAGCTGTTACATTGGCACTCAAGGCGATGGTGCTTGGTTTGATTGGCGGCAGTATTTTGGGGTGGCTGGCGACGGCGGGTACGCGCGCGGCGATGGCCAATTGGGGCTTGCCCGCCTGCTTTAGCTTACCTGTTGGAACGGTTGTGGAAGGGGCCCTTGGTGCGCTTATCTTTGCGCTTATGATTGCACTCCCCACAGCATTCGCCTTGATTCACCGCGCGACGAAGCGTTAATCTGGGCGCGCTTTTAGGCACCTCAGGCCGCGGCAGAAATGCCGCGGTTGTCTTTTAGGAATAAAGTCGGGGGGAAATTGGTCGTGGGAGGGGGTTTCTTTGGTCGCGGAAGGGGGTTTCTTTGGTACGATTCAGGGGTGTCTTGGATAAAACCACGCGTGGTTTTTCAAAAAGTCACGCGTGGTTTTAAGAAAAGTCACGCGTGGTTTTTTTAAAAGTCACACGTGGTTTTCCCTAAGAAGAGCCTGAACGCGACCATAAAAGCCCTGTAATCGACCCAAAGAAAGGCCGGGAGGCGACCAATTTCGGTGGGGGAAAGTGCCGCGGAGCTAGGGGGATCGTGCGGAAAAAGTGCCGCGGAGCGTACGATTTCACAGAATCCTCACACAAAAAACAGAATCCTAACAATCACCTCATTTAGGTCTAACAAAAAAAGTCCATAATATGCGGCGTAACGACAAGATAGGTCAAAACACTAAAAAGTCTAAACATTATGAATACGACAAAAATGAGTAGTGAGACGAAGTCCGTTGAGGGCTGGTCGAAGGCAGTCAAGCGTGTGAGCGCGATGATGCTGGTGGGTGCCGCGGTCGCGGCAAATTCTTCCGCGATGGCGGGTGGACATGGTGGGACAACCATTGTGACGAATGGTGAGTTCTCGGTGAAGGCGGGCGTGGATGTGCGCCTCCGGTATGACGGCACGGACAATTTGCCGACGTCGTCGCGTGGGGAATCGACGGACAGCGATTATGCGCGTGTTCGGATTCGCCCGTGGATGGAAATGAATTATGGGGACTTTGGGATTTTTGCGCGTGTGGCGGATGAGTTCCGTTATTACCATTGCCCGGAATCGAACAAGTCGAAGCAGCGTTGGCCGGATGTGCTCTTCATTGACAACTTGTATTTCACGGCGAACAATTTGTGGGATGTTCTTGATGTGAAGGTTGGGCGTCAGGATATGGCGTTTGGTTCGAAGCGGATTATTTCGGATGGCACGGGCGGCGATGGTTCGCGGTCTGCGTATTTTGATGGGATTCGTTTGACGTGGCATGCGGATGAGAAGCGGACGTTGGATGCGTTTGCGTTTTATCAGGCGAAGAAGGATTGGATGCCGACGTTGGGTAAGGAACATGAGGAAGGCAAGGATCCGCACGCGTATGACACGACGGGTTATGCACAAGATGAAATGGGCGCGGGGCTGTACTGGCAGGATCGCGCGAACAAGGACTTCGGATATGATGTCTACTATGTGTTCAAGGGCGAGCGGAGGAATGACGATTCGAAGTATCGCAAGGAAGGTAAGACGGCTGAGACGCACACAGTGGGCGTGAGGTTGTTGCCGCGGTTTACGGAGACGTTGAGCGGTGAGTTTGAACTTGCGGGTCAGGCGGGGACGCATGATTTGTTCGCGGGTCAGGTTTATGGTGGTTTGACGTATGCGCCGAAGGCGAGCTGGAAGCCGCAATTGACGGGCGCGGTGTGGGCGCTCTCCGGTGATTCGGAAGGCGAGCGCGGGCATAACGCGTGGCACAGCGTGTTCAATCGTGAGACGGGTTTGGGCGAAGCGATTGCGCCGATGTACACGAAGTACAACTACAACAACTTGATTTATCCGCACGTGGCGTTCAAGTGCAATGTGGGGGATTTCTCGTCGGTGAAGGCGCAGGTTGGCCCGATGTACACGGCGGTGAAGGAAGAGGAAGCGGGGTCGTACCGCGGCACTTTTGCGCAGGTGAAGTATGAGATCAAGCTTGGGAAGTTGTTTGGTGTTGATTTGCTGAATGGTGGCAAGCTGGCGCTGACGGGCGAGTACTTCTCGAAGGGTGATTACTTCAAGGAGAATCAGCAGCACGATGCGGTGTTCGGGCGTGTGGAACTGGCGTGGAATTTCTAACAGGAATCTAACAGAGAGATCATATTCGCCTAACAAAAAAAGTCTATAATATGCGGCGAACAAAAGAGATAAAAGATTAAGACAATAGAAAGCAGGTAAAAAGAATGAACAAGATGGTTATGAAAAGTGCCGCGATGGCGGCGATGATGGTGGGCGCGGCGGCCGCGGCAGTTGCGGGCGAGCGCGTGGAGTTGAACGGTGCGGGCGGTAGTTTCCCGGCGCCGCTCTACCAGAAGTGGTGCTATAGCTATACGCAAGAAGGCAAGGGCGCGAAGGTGAATTATCAGTCGGTTGGCTCGAGCGCGGGCATCAGCCAGATCAAGGCGGGCACGATTGATTTCGCGGGAACGGATGCACCGCTCAGCGCGGCAGATTGCGAAAAGGCGGGGCTTGAGCAGTTCCACATGGTGTCGGGCGCAGTTGTGCCGGCGGTGAATGTGCCAGGCGTTGCGAGCGGCGCGCTGGTGTTGGACGGCGCGACGTTGAGCGAGATTTTCTTGGGCAAGATTACGCGTTGGAACGATGCAAAAATTGCCGCGCTCAATCCAGGGCTCAAGTTGCCAGAGCTCAAGATTACGGTTGTGCATCGTGGTGATGGTTCGGGTACAACCCACATCTTCACGTCGTATCTGACGGCGGTTTCGGAAGAGTGGAAAGCGAACTATGGCGCGGCGACGCAGCTCAAGTGGCCATGCGGCATTGCGGGGCAGAAGAACCCGGGTGTGTGCAACAATGTGCGGCGTATCAAGGGCGCGATTGGGTATACCGAATATACGTTCGCGCTGGAGTCGAAGTTGAACATCGCGAAGATTTCCGTCAATGGCAAGGTTGAAGAGCCGACGAGCGCGAATTGGCCGATTCTTGGCAAGACCTACATTTTGACGCGTAAGGACGCGAGCGCGGAGAAGAAAGCCGCGATGCAGGCGTACTTCGATTGGTGTTTCAAGAATGGTGGCGAGATGGCGAAGAAGCTCTTCTACATCCCAGTCAGCAAGTAAAATGTGAGGTGGCAAAGCCGTGAAGATTTCAGTTGATCGTTTATTCAAATCCATCTGCTTTGCCGGGGTGGCCGCGGGACTTGTGCTCGCGGTTGCCCTTATACTCGAGCTTGGATTTGCGTCCGCGCCGGTGTGGAAAGAGAGCGGGCTCAAGTTCATTTTTTCGAGTGAATGGGATCCGGGGGCAGGTGCGTTTGGCGCGGGCGGCGCGATTGTGGGGACGCTTGCGACGACGGTTGTGGCGCTGGTGATTGCGGTGCCACTTGCATTTGCCGCGGCACTTTTTGTGAATGCGGCGCCGCCTTCGATTGCGAAGCCACTGGCGCATGCGCTTGATTTGCTCGCGGCGATTCCGAGCGTGATTTATGGTATGTGGGGATTGTTTGTGTTGTGTCCTTTGTTGCAGGAAGGATTTGCCGCGATTGGGATTGAGACGACGGGGTTTGGGTTGTTGGCGGCGTCGCTTGTGTTGGCGTTGATGGTGTTGCCGTATGTGTCGGCTGTGATGCGCGATGTGCTGGCGCAGGCGCCCGTGGCATTGGCTGAATCAGCGATGGGCGTTGGTTGCACGCGTTGGGAAGCGGTGTGGGATGTTTTGGTCAAGTCGCAACGGCGCGGGATTGTGGGCGGCATTTTGATTGGGCTCGGGCGTGCACTGGGTGAGACGATGGCGGTGTTGTTTGTGTGCGGTGGTGTGAATGCTTTACCGACGGGGCTTCTCGATGGGTGTACAACAATTGCCGCGACATTGGCGAATGACTTTGCTGAAGCGGATGGACTTCACAAGAGTGCGCTCTTTGGCTTGGGCGCGGTTCTTCTCGCGCTTGAATTTGGCATTCAGGTGATTACGCAGTTTTTGATTCGGGAAAGGAAATAAGAGAGATGCAAACTCGACCAGCAACATTTCGAAAGGCGAAGGATGTCGCGATGCGCGGCTTTAGTGCGTTTGCCACGTTCCTCGCGCTCGCCTTGATGGCGTGGATTCTTTGGACGATTGTAAAAGAAGGCGCGAGCGCGATTTCGTTTGAGCTTTTGACGAACGCCTCGAAGCCGTATGGTGAAGTGGGCGGCGGCATTGCGAACGCCTTGGTGGGCACGTTTGTGATTACGCTCGGTGCGGCCGTTTTGGCCATTCCGCCTGCGATTGCCGCGGGAATTTGGCTCGCTGAATTTGGGCGCGATGGGCGGATTGCTTCGGTCGCGCGGTTCACCATAAATGTGATGATGGGCGTTCCGAGCGTGATTGTGGGCTTGTTTGTGTATGGCATTCTGGTGGCGACGACGGGGCACTTTTCGGGGTTTGCGGGTTCGGTTGCGCTGGCAATTTTGATGTTTCCTGTTGTTGTTCGCACGACGGAGGACCAGCTTGCAAGCGTTGCGGATACGTTGCGTGAATCGGGCTTGGCGTTGGGTGCAACACGTGCGCGGGTGACGCTTGGGATTATTTGCCGCGCCGCGAAGAGCGGCATGCTGACGGGCATCTTGCTCGCGATTGCGCGTGTGAGTGGCGAGACGGCTCCGCTTCTTTTTACAGCCCTTTTTGCGGATGCGTGGCCGACCGATTATTTCACAGGGCCGACTGCAAGCGCGCCTGTTTTGATTACGAACTACACGATGGATTCGCCGTTTGATGAGATGCATCGCATTGGCTGGAGCGCGGCACTTATTGTGGCCTTCGCCATTCTCGCGCTCAACATCACGGTGCGCGCCATCGCCTTGCGCAAGCCTGGTAAACAAAGGTAAGGATACATTTTATGGATACGAAAGATACTCCTATTTACGAGACACGAAGCGCGACCAAGAATTACAAAATCGTCGCGCGGCACTTGAACTTTTTCTATGGCGATCATCAAGCGCTTTTTGATAACGACCTCGCCATTGAAGCGAATAAAATCACGGCCGTCATCGGTCCTTCGGGTTGCGGCAAGTCGACGCACCTGCGCATCTACAATCGCATTTACGAGCTTCATCGCGGTCAACGTGCAGAAGGCGAAGTCCTTCTCGATGGAAAGAATATTCTCGCGCCCGATGTGGACTTGCTGGAGTTGCGTCGTCGCGTCGGAATGATTTTCCAAAAGCCGACGCCCTTCCCGATGAGCGTTTTCGATAATGTTGCCTACCCGTTGCGACTCCACTTCAAAATGGCCCGCAGCGAAATCCGCGACCGCGTTGAAAATGCGTTGCGCGGCGCGGCACTTTGGGATGAAGTCAAGGATAAACTCAATGCGCCGGGCACGGCCCTTTCGGGTGGCCAGCAACAGCGCCTCTGCATCGCGCGTGCAATTGCCGCGGAGCCCGAAGTCCTTCTCATGGATGAGCCTACGAGCGCAATTGACCCCGTCGGCACGCTCAAGATTGAAGAGCTGATGGACCATCTGCGCAAGCGTTTCACCATCGTAATCGTCACGCACAACATGCAGCAAGCCTCGCGTATCTCCGACGTCACCGCCTTCTTCTACAAAGGCAAAATCGTCGAAGTTGGCCCGACTAAAGAAATCTTCACTAATCCTCGAAACAAACAAACGGAAGACTACGTCTCCGGGAGGTTCGGTTAATTATGACAATGAAAGTTCACTACGAGAAGGCCCTCGCCAATCTTGAACAATTGCTCGCAGAAAACGTCGAGCGCACGCAAACCGCCGTCAATTCCGCTGTCCATGCAATGGAACAAGGCGACGCCAATTTGGCCGAAACCGTCATCCAAGGCGACACTGCGATTGACCTCGCCGAGAATCTCATTGAGGAAAAATGCCTCAACATTCTCGCCCTGTATCAACCTGTCGCGACCGACCTCCGCCGCGTCATCACCATCCTCAAAGCGAATGGCGAAATCGAACGTGCGGGCGACCTCGCCGTCAACATCGCGGACCGCGTCAGCGATGCGTTGCGCTACAAAGTCGATGAAGAAAATAACTTCGCGCAAATGGGCCAGCTCGCGTCCTCCATGTTTGCGAAGTCTCTCGAATCGCTCGCGCAAGGGAATGCCGCGCTCGCACGCGAAGTCATTGATGCGGACGATGAACTCGATGAACTCCATCGTCAAAGTTATGCGCGCGCCACAAAGGGAATCCTTGCGAAACCCGATGCCGCTGGCTTTTACTTGGACGCACTGACCGTCTCGCGTTGCTTGGAACGTTTGGGGGACCTTGCGACGAACATCGCCGAAGACGTGATTTATTTGGAAACTGCGGAGATCGTTCGCCACGAACCACCGAAAAAATAACCGCGGCAGATTTGGATTTTAGCGATTAGTGGTTATACCTAACCGCGGCCATTTCGCCGCGGTTCTTTAGTGCCGCGGAGACCTTATTTTGGAAAAGTGGTGTGTGGGGGTTGAGAGTTGGGCGGAAATATGGTATAATATATGCCCTCTATGACAGACTTTTCGAAATTGTTGAATCCGGAGCAGTTTGCTGCGGCGACGGCAGGGGATGGTCCCTTGCTGGTATTGGCTGCTGCAGGCACGGGGAAGACGCGCACGTTGGTGCACCGCGTCGCGTATTTGATTGAGCAGGGCATTGAGCCGAATCGCATTCTTTTATTGACGTTTACGAATCGTGCGGCGCGTGAGATGTTGACGCGTGCGGAGCAGGTGGTTGGGCCGATGGCGCATGATATTTGGAGTGGGACATTCCATAGTATTTGCGCGCGGTTCTTGCGTCAGTATGGTTCGTTTTTGGGTTTTCGTGCGTCGTTTCAGATTTTGGACGAAGAGGATCAGGCAAAATTGATCGGGGAGATTATCAAGGAGCAGGTGAAGGACGCGAAGGATTTTGCGAAGAAGGAGATTGTGGCGAAGATATTGTCAGAGGCGGCGAATGAGCAGTTGGATGTGGAGTTTGTGGCGTCGCGTTGGCAGACGAAGGCGGCGGGCGTGGAGCCTGAGGAGATAGGGAAAATTGCCGCGCTTTATGAGGAGCGTAAGAAGGCGTTGGGGACGATGGATTTTGACGATTTGCTGGTGAATGGTTTGCGGCTTTTGAAGGAGCATGATCGGATACGTGAATTGCTACAGGAGCATTTTCAATATGTGCTTGTGGATGAGTATCAAGACACGAATGGGTTGCAGGCGGAGTTTACGGATATTTTGGCTGCGAAGCATCGGAACATTTTGGCGGTGGGTGATGACTTCCAATGTATTTACACGTGGCGTGGTGCACAGATTGAGAACATTCTGAATTTTCCGAAGCGTTGGGAGGACTGCCGCGTCATTAAGCTGGAGCAGAATTATCGTTCGGTGCCGGGAATTTTGGATGTGGCGAACGTTGTGATGAAAGATGTGAACGAACAGTTCCGCAAGGTGTTGCGCGCCCATCGGTCGGGGCAAGATGAGAAGCCGTATGTGTTTACGGTTGCGGATGATCAGGCGCAGGCGCAGGAGGTACTTAAGGTCATTTCAGAGGCGCATGAGAGGGGGTATCGCTATTGTGATATGGCGGTCTTGTATCGCAGTCATTTTCAATCGATTAAGATTCAGTTGATGTTGGCGCGGCGAGGGATTCCGCATCGGATTACGAGTGGTATTGGGGTGTTTGAGCAGATACATGTGAAGGACATTCTTGCGTATTTGCGGCTTTTAATGAATCCTGCGGATGAGCTTTCGTTTGTGCGATTTGTGTCGCTCTTGCCTGGGGTTGGTGAGCGTACGGCGAAGACGTATTGGGGGAAGCTGGGGCGGACGTGTAATTTGCTAGATGCGAATGTGCGGGGAACCTTGGGAGGGCTTTTAGGGAAGAAGGCGCAGCCGCTTTGGCCGCCGTTGGAGCTTTGTTTGGAGAGGGCTGTGGAGCGGCTGGATCGCAATGAGGTGGGGGCGCTTATTAGTGATTTTTGCGATGCGTTTTATGCGGATCATTTGCAGAAGGAATGGGAAGAAGAGGATGCGGCGGATCGGCTTTCGGATGTGAAGGAATTGGGTGTGCAGATTGCGGATTCGGAAGGAGGGCTGGAGGGATTTTTGGCGGATGTGGCGCTATTGACGAATTTGGATGCGCGGAAGAATGAGGTGAGGCGTGATGCGGTGACGTTGTCAACGGTGCATCAGGCGAAGGGGATGGAGTGGCCGGTTGTGGCGATTCCGTGGTTGGCGGAAGGAATGTTTCCGAGTGCGAAGGCGGTGGATGAAGGACGCATTGCGGAGGAGCGGCGGCTTTTCTATGTGGCGGTGACGCGTGCGAAGGATGAGCTTTATATGTTTGCGCCGACGGTGCGGTCAAAGCCAGAGGGTGGGATTTATCCTGTGGAGATATCACGCTTTTTGAGGGACATACCGAAGGAGCTTGTGACGAAGCGCGCGATTTATTCGAACTATGGCGGGTTGCCGATGTATCCGCGCAATGGGACGTATGGTACATATCGGCGTGGTGGGGCGCCCAATTATAAAACGACGTGGAGGTATTGATATGGCAGAGTTTTTGATTCGTCCCGCACTGCTTGCGGACACGGAAGCGATTTACAATTTGATTCAGGCGCATCGCGATTTGTTGGTGCCGCGGTCGGTTGCGAATGTAGTTGAGAATATTGATCGTTTTGTTGTTGCGCTTGTTGAGGGGAAGATTGTTGGGTGCGCGGCGTATCAAGTGCATCCGGAGATTGGTGATGTAACTGCCGCGACGGTGGAAATTCAATCGGTGGCGGTTGAGGCGATACATCGCAAATCGGGAATCGGGCGTGCGATTGTAGAGGGGATTATGCACCGCGCGGCGACATTTGGTGCAAACGAAGTTTTGGTACTGACATTTGCGCCTGAGTTCTTTACGAAGCTGGGCTTTTATGAAATTCCTAAGACGCGCGTAATGCATAAACTTTACACGGGCTGCATCAATTGCACGAAGCATACGAACCCGTTTACGTGCCCCGAAATTGCAATGAAGCGCGACCTTGTAAAATAAGTGCCGCGCGGCGTTTTTGTTTTTTATTTTCGGCGGGAGCTGAGTTTTCGCGGCGGATTTTCTTTCTGGGCGAGGCCATTGGAAAGTGCGAACTCGGCCTTATTTTTGGCCTTGTGGTACATGGTCTCGAGTGAATCGAGACATCTATTTTCGCCGCGCCAGAAAGGAACGGGACCGAGGCGTTTGAGGATGGGCGTTTCAATTTTCATCGTAGAGTTCCTCCAAAGAAATGCCGCGGATTTCAAGGAGCGTGGCGGGATGGCGTGCAATTTCTTCGCCGAGAAGAAGGAGGACGGCGCTTGAATGTTTGCAGGGGTTGGCGTAGTCTGGGCACGTGCAGGCGGTGGTCATGTCGTATTTGCCGGGCCCGAGTTTGCCGCCAGGGAAGAGAGTTAAATTTTCGTCGCGGAAAAGTGTTTCAACTTCGGTTGGTAAATCATCCGCGAGGAGGCGTGCGACGAGCATGGGTTCGTTGCGGAGAGCGGCAACAATGCGGGCGTGCGCGGCGTCTGAAGGCGTGCGAAAGTCAATCGTGACATGATAGGCATCTTGGCGCGTACCAATGACGCGCGCGTCGATGTGTGGGCCTGCAATAGTGAGTTCAATGACTTGCCCTGAGAGGGCATAATTTTTGCCGCGCCCGAGGCGTGCACCCAGACCCATGCCTTCTAGAATTTGTTGCCATTTACGCGTCCACCAACTGCGCCCCGCGGTACTGCTGCGGGATTCTTGCGCGCGGATGCCATTGGCAAAACGAGGGATGCGGACGGGATATTTTTTCTTACTCATCGAGTGCGACCGTCCTTTCAAATTCTTGTGTTGACATTTGAGAGAGGAAGCCTTCGCCCGTTGTGACAAGCGTGCCGGCGAGGGCGGCCTTGCGATTCAAGATTTCGTCTACGTGTTCTTCAAGTGTGCCTGTTGTGATGAATAAATGGACGAGGACATCGTGCGTTTGGCCAAGGCGATGGACACGATCCGTTGCTTGATTTTCGACGGCGGGATTCCACCAGCGATCATAATGAATGACGTGATTTGCTTTCGTTAGGTTGAGGCCAAAGCCGCCCGCTTTCAACGACAAAATAAACGCAGTTGGCTCCTTTGATTTCATGAAGGAATTGATTTCTTCTTCGCGAGCTTTTGCGGAGAGTGTGCCGTGCAGATAGGGTATGCGGTGGCCGAAGTGCGAGGCGAGGATGTCTTGAAGGGCCGCGCCCACACGTGCATATTGCGTGAAGATGAGTGCGCTTTCGCCTGCTTCAAATATGGTTTCGAGGAGCGAGAGAAGACGTTGTACTTTTCCGCTTTCGGCGAGGAGCTCGGGGCGCTTTTTGAGAAGAGCCGAGGAGAGCATACCATCGCAGACGAGTTTCAAATTTGTGATGAGCGAAAAGATGTCGCCTTGGCGGCGATCGTTGGCACGGAAGTCGGAAAGGGCCTCTTCGTAGGCGGAGCGTTCCGCGGCAGAAAGTGTACAATATTCACGTACTTCTTGTTTATCGCCCAGTTCGCTTTTGACGGAGGAATCGCTCTTCAAGCGCCGCAAAATAAAGGGTTCGAGCGCATGTGCGAGGCGGCGGCCGAGGCCTGAAAGTGGGTCGGCGGCGAGGGGCTTGACGAAGCGGGTGGCAAAGGTGGTACGGTCGCTGAGGAGGCCTGGATTGAGGAAGTTTTCAATTGACCAAATATCCGCGACAGAATTTTCGATGGGGGTTCCAGTGAGTGCGATGCGGTGGGGTGGGCGTAGGGCGCAGACGGCATGCGCAACTTGTGTTGCTGGATTTTTGATGGTTTGGGCTTCGTCGAGGATTAAGGCGCGCCAGGCGATTTCACTGATGGTGCGATAATCTTTGACGAGGAGCGAATAACTTGTGATGACGACATCTGTCTTGGCGATGGCCAGCCGGAAGCCGCTTCCGATATGACGTAAATCGCCTTGATGAATATAGACTTTCAAGGACGGCGCGAACTTTGCAAATTCATGCGCCCAATTTGAAAGCAAGGTAAGCGGCGCGACAACGAGGTAGGGCGTTGGGCGAGGTAAAAGTGCCGCGTCATCGAGCGTTTTGACAGGCGGTGGCGTGGACGCTTTATCGCGCAAGATCCAGGCGATTGTTTGACTTGTTTTGCCCAGGCCCATATCGTCTGCGAGAAGGGCACCAAAGCCATGTTCCGTCAAAAATGAAAGCCAAGCTGAGCCACGTTTTTGATAGTCGCGCAAGGTGCCGACAAAATTTTCGGGTTGCGAAAGGTCAAGGATGTCTGCCTTGCCTGCCATCTTCAATTCGTTGATGAGCGCGCGCAAAGTCCCATGCGCTTTGACGTTCTTGACGTCCATTCCACCAATTGCGCCGACACCCAGCGCAAATGAAACGGCCTCGACGCGTGAAAGTTTACGTCCTTGACTTTTTTCAAGTGCGCGCAAGGCTTCGCGCAAGATATTGATATTGACTTCAATCCAATGATTACGAAAAAAGACAAGCGAGGAACCTTGGTCCAGCAAGAACCGAATTTCATTGGCAGTAACAACTTCGCCCGCGACATGCACTTTCAATTCGGCCGTGTACGTTTGCTTGTTCGCGGCATTTTTTTCGTTCTCTTCCCTTAGCGGCGTGAGTTCTGCTTCAGCTGTAATGGCCGCGTATAAATTGTCGCCTTCAACGGTATAGCCTGCCGCGCGCAACTCTTTTGTGCCCAAGCGTAGAAAGGCTTCAGCTTCGCCTGTTGTCAATTCAACGGCGAGGCGATTGGGTGCGACTTTTTTGAGTCCGCGCAAGGCCCCGAACACATAGGCCGCCTGCCCTAATGCTTTGAGTCGCGCCCGGCCAACAGGCACATCACATACCAAGCGGAACACTTCGCCTTCAACTTCAAGCTTCAAACAAACTGCCGCGCGCGAAGCCGCATCATTCGCGTCTCCATGCCATTCGTTCAATTCCGCGGCAAATTTTTTGCATTCAGCATCGTCCCATCGAACAAGCCCCGTGTCGCTTTTCAGCGCCATCATCCAAGCGTCATGCAACGTCTCATGCTTTTGATCTTCAGCATCTTTGGAAAGCGGCGTCACATTTGCCGCGCGCACATACTCATCCACCCACGAATTATCGTTCACCCCAATGGCGCGCCATCTTGCGTGCCATCCATCGTCTTCCTTGACGAGGTCCGGATAGAATTGCCCATCCGCGACCAATTGCAAGGCTTCACGTTGTTTCGGGCTGAACGTCTTCTTCATTCGTTTGAGTTTTTGCCGCGGCATCTTCCTCTTCGTGCGCAACTTCGCCAAGCGTCTTCGTGCCCGACAAAAGTGCGACGACCTGGCGTTGCACCTCTGGCAAATTTTCTAGCCGAATGCGCGGATCCAAAATGACGAATGTATCGCCATTCTTGCGGTCCTCATACACGCGGCGAATTGTGCCATCGGCCTGTCCCTTGCGGTCGCGTTCCACCAAGATCTTCGAGCGCTCCAACATCACGGCGAGCACATAAATGACGTTCTTCATTGAAGGATCGTCCAGCGTAATCAAGTGGCGCAAGAGTTCGCCCGCGTCCTCTTTTTTGAGCGGTTCCTTCTTTTCTTCTTTGAGTGGAGCGAAATAAACGCCATCCCAAAATGAGAAAGGTTCCCAATCGCGCGTTGCCGTCTTCCAGCATTCTGGATGACAGTCAAAACGTTCGTAGCCGCTTGAAATCTCTTTCAAGACGCTGATAACAGGCGCATGGTCCACGAGAGGCTTTTGGCAAAGCGAGCAGACGTGGCCACGCGAACGAATGTTCCATTCTTGTGACATGGCGTATATTATACCATAATCTCGCCCAAGGTGCAACAGGGGACGTTGCGCGGCAAAAATTTTTCAACTGGGGGAATTTATTTTCACCCCTAGGAAAATTTCGCCGCGCCCCTAGAAAATTTTCGCCGCATCGGGGTGAAAATTTCGCCGCGTCCTGGCGAGAAAATATCCCCCTACCAATCTGGGCGAAAATATGGTATAATATAAGGCACTATGGACATAGTGATTTTATTAGGTGCCCCGGGTTCGGGGAAGGGTACGATTGCGGGCAAGATTGCCGGCGATCATTCTGAGTTGAAGCACGTTTCGTCGGGCGACCTTTTGCGTGGGGCCGTCGCGAAGGGGACGGAGGCTGGCAAGGCCGCGAAGGGCTATATGGAAGCGGGCAAGCTCGTTCCAGATGAACTCATTGCGACTATGATTAAGGACGTCATTGCCGAGACGACGGGCGATGTGACGATGCTCCTTGATGGCTTCCCGCGGAATGTGAAGCAGGCGGAGATTTTGGAGGCGACGGGTGCGAAGGTTCGTAGCGCCGTTCTTGTGGATGTGCCGGATTCGATTATCCAAGCGCGCATTGCGGGGCGCCGGACGTGCCCGAAGTGCAAGGCGGGCTATCATGTTGTGAATCTGCCGCCGAAGGTGGAAGGGATTTGCGACAAGTGTGGCGCGGCACTTATTACGCGTAAGGATGACAATCCGGAGACAGTGAATGATCGCTTGGTCGTCTATCATCGCGAGACGGAGCCGCTGATTCAATTCTACAAGGGCAAGGGCCTTTTGAAGACGATTGACGGCAATCAGGATTTGTCGAAGACGAGCGCGGCATTTTTGGCCGTGATGTAAAGAAAGTGCGTGAGGCAAATGAAAGTCGACATCAAAACGAAAGCGGAGATTAATCGGATGCGCGAGGCGTGTCGGATGAGTGCGGAGATACGCGACATCTGTGCGAACGCGGCGCAGCCCGGCATGACGACGGGGGAGATTGATGACCTCGTGATTGCATATTGCAAGAAGCACAACGTGAAGGCGAGCTTCTATCAGTATGCGGGATTTCCGGGACATATTTGCGTGTCGCTGAACGACGAAGTTATTCACGGGATTCCGGATCACAATCGTGTGATTATGCCGGGGGATTTGGTGAAGACGGATGTTGGAATTTGCACTCACGGCTTTAATGGCGACACCTCGCGGACGGTTGCGCTGGGCGTGACGGACCCGGAGGTGTTGCGGCTTATCGATGTGACGAAGGCGTGCTTGCGCGCGGGGATTGAAGCGGCGGGTCCGGGCGTTCATTTGGGGGATGTTGGATACGCGATTGAGAAGGTGGCGTTGGATGCGGGCTTTGGCGTGGTGCGTGATTGGATTGGGCATGGCGTGGGGCGCAGCGTGCATGAGGACCCGGAAGTGCCGAACTATGGCAAGCCGGGGACAAAGCTTGTTTTGCGGCCTGGTATGACGATTGCGATTGAGCCGATGATTACGATGACGAAGCAAGGCGAGCGCACGCGCATTCTTGAAAATGATTGGACGGTCGTGACGGCGGACCGCTGCCTTTCGGCGCACTTTGAACACACCGTGGCCATCACCGATGATGGTTGCGAGATTCTCACTTTACCGGCGGACTATCCCTGAAATCTTAAGGCCCGAAGGCGCTTAGGTCGAATGGCGGCTGATTGCCTTGGGATGGATGGTCCGTCCGGTTCTTCGATAGAAAGGTTGAACGATGAAAATTCATTTCTACGCGAATACGGAAAAAGCGCGTGCAGCGGACATCGCCCAGGAATTGGCGGTGAAGGCTGCGGCACTTTCTTTCGAAGTTGTGGAGGATGGGAGCGCGGCAGATTTGATTGTGGCGCTGGGGGGCGATGGCACGATTTTGCGTGCGGTGCATGAGTTTCATCCGCGGCCTGTGCTGGGGTTTAACTTGGGTGGGCTCGGGTATCTTTCAAGCGTCGAAGAAAAGGATTTTGCCGCGGCGCTCGAGATGCTTGCGAAGGGAAAGTTCAAGGTGGCGGCGCGGACGATGCTTGCCGTGAAGAAGCGTGGGGCGTCGGTACCAGTGGGGCTGGCGGTGAATGATGTTGTTATCATGCGTGAGATGACGGGGCACGCGGCCGTTCTCGATTTGGCGGTTGGCGGGACGCACGCGGCGCGGTATATGGCCGATGGGCTTGTGATTGCGACGCCGACGGGGTCGACCGCGTATTCGCTGGCGGCGGGCGGGCCTGTGTTGATGCCCGATTCGGGAAGTTTTGTTGTGACGCCGATGAATCCGCATGCGCTGGGGATTCGGCCGATGGTGGTTCGGGATGATGCGTCGTTTGTTGTCACGTCGCGTGCGCGGCAGAATGGGCATGCGGAGAAGCTGGGCGTGTATGCGGATGGCGAGAGCGTGTTTATGCTGGAGGCGGATGAGGCGGCGGAAATTTCGCGCGCGGGTGTGACCGCGGCGTTGGTTGAATTGGATGGCTACGAGCCGTACGAAGTGATGGCGCGTAAGCTTGGTTGGCGCGGCAGTTCGGCCGCGGAATAAGAAAGGCAAATTTATGAAGAAGTTGATATTCGGTTGTGTGGTCGCGTGCGCGAGTTTGGCGTTCGCGGGGGAATTCACGAGCTCGATTGCGGGCCAAGTGAAATACAATGAAACGGACGGGTGGACGATTACGCCCCAAGTGCAGAAACTTGCGGATGGGCGCGAGAAATGGACGCTGACGTTTAAGGCGAAGAGTGCAATCAAAGCGCCGCGGACGAAGATTGAATGCGAGGTGCCGTGCACGGATGCGGTGGGGCGTTGGCGCATGTGGGCGGGGGATTTGCCGCCGAATTGGTGTAGCGGGTTTTCGTCGGCGTTGCATTCGCAAGTGCCCGTCGTGCAATACTTTTCGGATTCGAGTTTGAACCGCGGCACAATTGCGTGTAGCGAGGCGTTTCGGCGCGTGCAATTCAAGTTGGGCGTGGTGGAAGAAACGGGCGATGCGCATTATGAGGCCGAACTCTTTACGGAGCCTGAAGCGCCGATCAAGGATTACAAGGTTGAATTCCTTCTCGATTTCCGTCCGATCTATTTTGCGGATGCATTGCGCGGCGCTTTCAAGTGGTATGAGACGATGCCGGAGTACACGCCCGCAAGCGTTCCAGACGCTGCGTTTGACCCGCTTTATTCCTTCTGGTATTCGTACCATCAGGATGTGACCGCGGCAAAAATTGAGAAGGAATGTGCCGCGTTTGCGAAGTATGGCTTCAAGAATTTGATTGTCGATGATGGCTGGCAGACGGATAATAATCAGCGCGGCTATTCGTATTGCGGCGATTGGAATGTGTCGACGAATCGCTTTGCTGATTTTCCTGCGCACGTGAAGAAGGTGCAGGCGATGGGAATCAAGTATATGATTTGGTTCTCGGTGCCGTTTGTGGGGTGCCACAGCGCCAACTACGAGAAGTTCAAGGATAAATTCTTGCGTTGCGATAACGCGGGGACTTCAAATGCGGTGGGCGTTCTCGATCCACGCTTCCCCGACGTGCGTGAGTTCCTGATCAATAAGTACGTGCAGGCGGTGCGCGATTGGGGACTCGATGGACTCAAGCTTGACTTCATTGACGCCTTTTCGCTTTGGGGCGAGGACCCCGCCGTCAAGCAGAATTATGCGGGGCGCGATATCAAGGCGGTGCCAGAAGCGGTGGACCGTTTGATGGTGGATATTCGCAATCGGCTGGAGGCGATTCGGCCCGGCGTGTTGATTGAGTTTCGCCAAGGCTATGTGGGGCCCGCCATGCGCAAGTATGGCAACATGTTCCGCGCGTGCGACTGTCCGCTCGATTATCGCGTCAATCGGATGCGGACGATTGATTTGCGCCTGACGTCGGGGAACACCGCCGTCCATGCCGATATGATTATGTGGCGCAACGATGCCACAGTGGAAGCGGCCGCGAAACAATTTTGGTCGATTCTCTTTGCGGTGCCACAAGTGTCCGTGCGGTTGAACGAATTGTCCGCGGCACATCAGGCGAAGTTGAAGGAGATGATTGACTTTTGGATGGCGCATCGCGACACGCTCATGAAAGGGGACTTGCATCCTCTCCGTCCGGACATGGGCTATCCGATTGTGTATGCGTATGGCAAGGGCGAGCAGGTCATCGCGGTGTACGATTCGAATCAGGTCGTGAAGATTGACCGCACGAAAGGTGCGAAGGTGTTCGTTGTGAACGCGACGGATGAGCCTTCGCTCATTGTGGAAGAGACTGGAAAAGTCCGCCGCGTAGCGATGAAACCTTGCTCCGCGACAGAACTCTAAGTCCATTCCCAGGAAGAATAACACTCTCCCCGCGGCAGATTCCTGCGTATCAAAAACTATTCAATTGTCAAAGATCAATGCTGTAACCAGCGTCGCGCGGCA
>CAVGIZ010000008.1:0-23850 GCA_963629255.1 Anaerovoracaceae bacterium | reverse complement strand
GATTTTCTCCACGATCTACACGTTCTACACGGTTGATTCAAAACACGAAAGGAGGTTTTTATGTGGACGAAAATTTGGACATATACGAAGTCCTGTGCGAAGTACGTAGCGACCGCGGCAATTACTGCCTTGCTGACCTATCTCGGCGTTGGCTGTGTGATTGCGCGTTCGGCGTCGACGTAAGTTTGTAAGATTCGTTTGAGGGCTAGGCGACAAACCCTCCCCGCGGCGGAAAAAGTGCCGCGGGTTATTTTGATCTTTGACAATTGAATTATTACGGAACAGGGAATGATGCGACGAGTTCCTTCGCCTCGCGCTTCACACGCTCCTGAACGCTCGTGTCGGCAATGTTATCAAGAACGTCCGCAATCCACGTACCAATCTTGATCATCTCGCCTTCCTTCATGCCGCGCGTCGTCACCGAAGCCGTTCCCACGCGAATCCCCGACGTCCTAAACGGCGACTCCGTATCATACGGAATGGTGTTCTTATTGACAACGATGCCTGCCGCGTCGAGCGCCGCCGCCGCATCCTTACCCGTCATGCCGCGCGCCTTTACGTCCACGAGGAACAAGTGGTTATCCGTCCCGCCCGACACAATCCGATACCCGCGGTCCGCAATCGTCTTGCACAAGACCTTGCAATTCTTGACGAGCTGTTCCGCATACGTCTTGAACTCGGGCTGCATCGCCTCCTTGAAACACACGGCCTTCGCGGCAATAATGTTTTCAAGCGGTCCGCCCTGCATGCCAGGGAACACCGCCGAATCGAGCGCCTTTGCGTATTTCTCCTTGCAGAGAATCAAACCGCCGCGCGGCCCACGCAATGTCTTGTGCGTCGTCGTCGTCACAAAGTCTGCATACGGCACCGGGCTCTCATGCTGACCGCCCGCGACTAGCCCCGCGATGTGCGCCATATCGACCATCATGACACAACCGACCTTGTCGCAAATCTCCCTGACCCGCTTGAAGTCAATCTTCCGCGGATACGCCGATGCGCCCGTGAGCAAAATCTTCGGCTTCACTTCCATCGCCTGCTTCTCAAGCGCATCATAGTCCAGCATCTCCGTCTGACGATTCACCGTGTACGGAACGATGTTGTAAAGCTTGCCCGAGAAGTTCACCGGCGAGCCGTGCGACAAATGCCCACCTTGATCGAGCGACATCGACATAATCGTGTCTCCCGGCTTGATCGTTGCAAAGTAGACGGCCATATTTGCCGCGCTCCCGCAATGCGGCTGCACATTCGCATGCTCCGCGCCAAAGAGTGCACACGCCCGCTTGCGCGCGAGTTCCTCCGCGGCATCCACCGGCAAGCAACCCGAATACCAACGCTTCCCCGGATACCCTTCCGCATACTTGTTCATCAGCACCGAACCCGCCGCCTCACGGCACGCACGGCTCGACGTATTTTCCGACGCAATCAAATTGATTTCGGTATCTTCCTGCTCAGTCTGCGCACGAATCGCCGCGAACACTTCCGGGTCATCCTTCATCAAGCCCGACGCATCCGAAAGGCGCATCGCACGTTCCAATTTCCAACGCCGCCGCGCATGCCGCGCATCTTCATCGACGGGCGTCTCAAAGAACGTCTTCGCAATCTCCGCGGCATATTCAGGGCTGACCACATCCGCGCCCAAGCAAAGGACGTTCGCACCATTGTGCTGACGCGCCTTCACCGCCGCATCCGTCGTTGAACAAAGTGCCGCGCGCACATTCTGGAAACGGTTCGCACACATCGACATTCCAATCCCGGACCGACAAATCAGAATGCCAAAATCTGCCGCGAGCGAACTCACTTCGCACGCCACCGCCGCGGCATAATCCGGGTAATCACAGCTCGCCGCCGTCGCTGGACCCAAGTCCCGAACTTCGGCCTCGCCGCTTAAAACCTTCACAAGTGCGGCCTTGAGTTCAACGCCGCCATGATCTGATGCAATTGCAATTGTCATAACTGTATGCTCCTATTCTTTGAACGGCGTATATTATACCATATTCCCGCCCAAACTTCAACCCCCCGCGGCGAATTTCATTGGCTACTACCAACACAGAGATGATTTTGATTGTGTTTTGATGTATTTTGTGGGGTACAAAGTGTTTTTTCGGGGTATTTGAGTGGTAAAAGTGCCGCGGGGTGGGGAAAAGATGAACGAAACAAAAAAAGATTAAATACCCCCTTCACAGCGCGGCGGAAATATGGTATAATATACGCCAACTTTCTAGAAGTAGGTTTTATGGGTCAATTAGAAGAAGCAAGCGAGCTGATGCTCGATTTTACGAAGCTTGAAAAGGTTGGCAAGCAGGTCGCCGATACACGTGCGGCTGGCAACGCATCGTGTGATCCCGGTGTTATTCCGGTCGCCGTACAAAATGCGGACACAAAGGAAGTCATTCTTGTCGCGTACACAAATGAGTATGCGATGAAGGAATCCTTTAAGAAGAAGAAGTTGATTTTGTGGTCGACGAGTCGCAACAAATTGTGGTTCAAGGGCGAGACGAGTGGCGAGACATTCGACTTGCTGGAGGCGTATGTGAATTGCGAGCAGAACTCGCTGTTGTACATTGTGCGCCCGTGCCGCGGCGGAATTTGCCACACGAAGAATGCGGCGGGCAAGCCGCGGAATTGTTACTATCGGAAGATTGATTTCGACACGCTGAAGTTGACGTTTGTCGATCCATAAAAGATTTCAAGATTTCATTTCATTCTTAATTAAGAAAGGCAAGGAAAAGAAAATGGCAGTGCTCGGACAGGGCTTGGTGCTGATGATTGCAGGGATGGGGATAGTTTATATCTTCCTGACGGTGCTCATCTCTATTACGAAGATGTCGATGGCAGGACTCGGCAAGTTTGATTCGATTCTGCCGCAGGATGCGCCGAAGAAAGCGCCGCGTGCGGCGGCCGCGGCGAATGATGATGCGAACATTGCGCTCGCGATTGCGATTGCGCGTGGCTAATTTAGGAACAAAAGAAAACAACATTTAAAAGGATAAACGAAAATGTCAAAGAAGACAGTTAAGTATATGCTGACGGCGTTTCGTGACGGCTTCCAGAGTGTGGTCGGCGCGCGCGTTCTTTCGAAGGATTTCTTGCCTTGCGTGGCGGAAGCGTATGACGCGGGTGTGCGGTGGTTTGAAGCGGGCGGCGGTGCACGGTTCCAGAGCTGCTATTTTTACTGCCAGGAAGATGCGTTTGAGGTGATGGACAAGTTCCGTCAGGCGGCGCCGGAAGCGGATTTGCAGACGTTGTCGCGCGGCGTGAACGTGGTCGGTTTGGAATCGCAGTCGTCGGATATGATTAAGCTTCATGCGCAGATGTTCAAGAAGCATGGGATGAGCTCGATTCGTAACTTCGATGCGCTCAATGATGTGAACAATTTGAAGTGGTCGGGCCAGTGCATTCACGATGCGGGCTTGAAGCACGAAGTGGTGGTGACGATGATGGGCTTGCCGCCGGGGATTGACAACCAGGGCACGCACACGCCGGAGTTTTATCGCGATCGTCTGAAAATGATTATGGACGCGGGGATTCCCTTTGATCGTGTGGCGTTCAAGGATGCGTCGGGCACGTCGACGCCGGCGACGGTGTATAACACGATGAAGCTGGCGCGCAAGCTTTTGGGCGATAAGGTGCACATTCAGTTCCACTCGCACGAGACGGCGGGCAATGGCGTGGCGTGCTACCTCGCGGCGTTGAAGGGCGGCGCGGATGGTTTGGACCTTTCGATGGCGCCGATGAGCGGTGGTACGTGCCAGCCCGATATCATCACGATGTGGCACTGCCTCGATGGTGATCCGGACTTTGGTTTTGACTTCGATATCAAGAAGATCAAGAAGGCGGAAGATGCGTTCAAGAACGCGATGAAGAAGTACTTCTTGCCGCCAGAAGCGATGAATGTGAATCCGCAGATTGTGTGGAGCCCGATGCCGGGTGGCGCGCTCACGGCGAATACGCAGATGCTCCGCGACAACAACATGATGGATAAGTACGACGACATGATTGCGGAGATGTACGATTGCGTGCGGCTCGGCGGTTTTGGTACGTCGGTGACGCCGGTGTCGCAATTCTATGCGCAGCAAGCGATTCAGAATGTGATGTTCGGTAAGTTCAAGAAGTTCGCGCCGGGCTATGCGAAGATGGTGCTTGGCTACTTTGGCAAGACGCCGGTTGCGCCTGATCCGGAGATTGTGAAGAAGGCCGCGGAATTTATGGCTTCGAGCGAGTCGACGAAGGCGTATTCGACGCCGACGACGAAGACGGTGCTGGAGCTCAACGATGCCGACCCGAAGAAAGGCGGCGCGGTCGCGAAGAAGGCGCTCGAGGATGCAGGCTTGCCGATTACGGACGAGAACATCTTCATTGCGGCGAGCTGCAAGGAAAAGGGTATTCTCTTCTTGAAGGATCCGTCGAAGGCGCCGATGGGCTGCCGGTTTGCGGATGCGGCTCCTGCCGCGGGCGGCGCGAGCAAGGATGGCGTCACGGTCACGATTGGTGGCAAGGCGTACGGCGTCAAGATCACGGGCGATGGCAAGGCCGTTGTCAATGGCAAGGAAGTGGCGTTCAAGGCAGAGGCTGGCATCAAGGCGGCACCTGCGGCGGCCGCGGCACCTGCGGGAGGTCAGGAAGTCAAGGCGCCTGTGCCAGGCACGGTTTTGCGTGTGAGCGCGGCGAATGGCCAGAAGGTCGCGAAGGGCGACGAGATTCTCGTGATGGACGTCATGAAGATGGAAACGCCTGTGACGGCGCCGTGCGATGGTACGGTCACGGTCACGGTTGCCGCGACGGATAAGGTTGCGACGGGCGACGTCCTCGCGGTCATCGGTTAAGGTAAGAAGGAAGTAAGAGACATGAAGAAAATTCTAATGGCTCTGATCCTCGCGGCGGGCTGCGCGTTTGCAGCCCACGCCGATGGGGATTGGCAGACGACGCTCGGCAAGGTCAAGGACCTCAAGAGCGACACGGGCGTTGCGGGCTTTATGAAGAAGTCCGCCCCGGCGTACATCACGGGCGACTTTGATGAGGCCGACCGTCCCGAAGCGAAGCCGTTCAGCGCGAACCGCAATGGGTATTACGACAAGGATTGCAAGTGGCATGGCGGCTACTTCGATGATGTTGGCGCGTTTGTGCAGGGGCACCCAGTCAAGGTGCTCGGCGGTATGCCGTATGGCGTTGGTCAGCTCATTATGATTCCGATTTGCTTGATCCTTTTGTATCTCGCGATCGTGAAGGGTTTCGAGCCGCTCCTCCTTTTGCCGATTGGCTTTGGTGGCTTGCTTGCGAACTGCCCGCTTTCGGGTATCACCGCGCCAGCGATGATGCACGATGGCGTGATCACGTTTCTCGCTTCGGGCATTCCTGTGATGTCGGGCGGTGTGATTGAACCGGGTGGCTTCCTCCACTACTTCTTCAAGTTCGGTATTGACTCGGGCGTGTTCCCAATTATGATTTTCATGGGCGTTGGTGCGATGACGGACTTTGGCCCATTGATTGCGAACCCGAAGTCGGCCTTGCTCGGCGGCGCGGCACAGTTCGGCATCTTCTTTGCCTTGTTCGGTTCGCTCGGCATCGCGGCAATTTTTGGCCAGGACTTCTTTGGTTGCGACCCGCTCAAGGCGGCGAGCTCCATCGGCATCATTGGTGGTGCGGACGGCCCGACTGCTATTTGGCTCACGTCGCGCTTGGCCCCAGATTTGCTCGGTGCAATCGCGGTCGCGGCGTATTCCTATATGGCGCTCGTCCCGATCATTCAGCCGCCGATCATGAACCTTTTGACGACGAAGGAAGAGCGTCTCATCAAGATGCCGCAGCTTCGCCCGGTCAAGAAGATTGAGAAGATTTGCTTCCCGCTGATCGTGCTCCTCCTCTGCGCGTTCTTGCTCCCGTCCGCGGTGCCATTGATTGGTGCGTTGATGGTCGGCAACCTTGCCAAGGAAGTCGGTCCGTCTGTGTCGCGTATTGCGGACACGATGTCGAATGCGCTTTGCAACATCGTCACGATTATGCTGGGTCTCTCGGTTGGCTCGAAGCTTGCGTGCGAAAAGTTCCTCTCCGGGACGACGCTCGCGATTCTCGCCTTGGGCCTTCTCGCGTTCTGCGTGGGCACGGCTGGCGGCGTGTTGATGGCGAAACTGATGAACCTTTTCTCGAAGGAAAAGGTGAACCCGCTCATTGGCTCGGCGGGCGTCTCGGCCGTTCCGATGGCGGCGCGTGTTTCCAACAAGGTCTCGCTTTCGAACGACCCCACGAACTTCATCCTCATGCAGGCGATGGGCCCGAACGTTTCGGGCGTGATTGGTTCCGCGGTCGTGGCGGGCGTTCTCTACACGCTCTGCCGCTAAGCGCAACATGAAGCGGACGGTCTCGGGCGGTTCATTGCGAGCTACTCGAGGCCGTTCTCCTTTTCTATGAACGAGTCCCCAACAGCAAAACAAAAAGTGCCGCGGCCAACGTTGTGGCAAGTCTACATTTCCTTCGTGCGAATGGGCGCCGTCCTGATTGGTGGTGGCAATGCTCTTCTCCCACTTCTCGATGATGAGGTCGTTAAGCGCCGCGGTTGGGCCACAGAAGAAGAAATGGCCGACTACTACGCCCTCGCTCAACTCTTGCCAGGTGTCATCGCCATCAATGCCTCCATGCTCATTGGCAATCATCTCCGCGGCTTTGCTGGCAACTTGATTTCGTCTCTCGGGCTCGTCACCGTCCCCTTCTTCCTCATCGCGCTTTACGCCATCACCTATTCGAACATCAATTCGTTTCCTCTCGTGATGGCCACGCTCGAAGGCATGCGCCCCGCCGTCGCTGGCATGATTCTTGGCTTCGGCATCAACATGCTCATCAAGGCGCTCAAGCCATTCTTCAAGCGCAAATCTGCCGCGGAAGAGCCAGCAAAGGAAGGAAAATAAGCCATGCTTCAAACCTTCCTCATCCTCATCTATTCCTTTTTCAAGATCGGCCTACTCACCATCGGCGGCGGCCTCGTAATCGTCCCCATCATCCAACGCGAAATGGCCGTCCACGGCTGGATGACGACCGAACAATTCCTGGACATTCTCGGCATCGCCCAAGCGACGCCTGGCCCTGTCGGAGTCAATACCGCCACCTTCGTCGGCTACCGCGTCATTGAATCCCTCGGCGGCTCCTTGACCATCTCCCTCCTCGGCGCCCTCATCGCAACTTTTGCAGTCTCCTCCCCTTCTATCATTTGCGTCCATTTCGCTGGCGGCTGGTTCGAACGCAACCGCGCCAAGCCCTGGGTCCAACGCGCCTTCCTCATTATTCGTCCCCTCGTCGCACTCCTCGTCGTCTGGGCTGGCTACGACCTCTCGCGCGAATGCCTCACGGACGTCACTCATTTTGTACCGATTGCCGTTGGCGCCGCGGCATTCTTGATCACAGTCACGCGGCACTTTTCGCCCCTTTGGGGACTCGCCATCGGTGCCCTTTCAGGCCTCCTCCCAGCTCTCTTCTGACCCTTCCTGGCCAAACGTTAGCCAAAAGTATCATACTTTTTGCAAAAAGTATGATACTTTTTCGGGAAAAGTATGATACTTTTTTATGAAAAGTATGATACTTTTGCCTGATGTTACGGCCTGAAACACCTGACGTTAGCCAATAACGACCCTGATGTTAGACAAGGAATGGTCTGATATCTTAATATTTCTCGGCAAAAGTGCCGCGGAATTAGGAATGAAGACCGCCGTAGACGATTTCGTCAAAGTGCCCGTTCGCGTCAATACGCCGAATCGTTTCCGCGGCAAAACGTGCTTGATCTGCAAACGAAAGTTTGATAGGGCGTTCCAAAGGCAGTCCAAGATGGGACAGGACAATCTTCGAAACAAGCTCAGGATTATCAAAATGTCCTGGATGTGAGACGCCGAGGAACATCCATGTTCCATTTGGAAGAGTGCCAATTCCACCACAGCAAACCATACCACGAATACCAGGATTCTGCGAGAATGAGACCTCCATCAAAAACCCCTTCTCGCCTGTCAGCAAATCGCGACAAGAACACCCGACACATGGAATAAAGTCAAGAACCTCTAGCCACGTGTAACGATACTGCGAAATGAACTCGAGCGTTTCAAGCCTCGCACCTTTGAACTGAGAAGAATTCGCTAACAGTTGCTTGATGGGTGGAAGGCCAAACTGGTCATCCATCATTGAGGCATAATCGCCGATAACGATGGCTTCGGTTTCGGAGAGCTCCTTGACGGGCTGCCCATCTTTGAAGAGACCAAGGCGCTCACCCGCCGCGGCAAAAAGCTTTTCCGTAACAAGCGGCGTCACAAAGCGGCGAATAAATTCACTGACGCGTGTGCGCCAGGGGCGATAAAGCGCGAGGCGTTCATTATTACTTTGAGTCGAAGATTGATTATGGTCGTAGCACTCTTTCATGTCTTATCTTCACGCTGCGAAAAAAGAGAATGAGCCACCTCTCGATGTCAATTCCTGGTGGCTCAAAAGCGTAATTGCACAAATAATTGCCGCGCACACAATAGCCAAGCTCATTTGGATGGCGTTCCTGTTGTCGAAGCAAGAAATCCCGAACATCTGAAGGATTCAGTTTCGCACGCGGATGCCAATAGCGAACAATCTCGCAGAACTCCTCAAATGTGACAATGGCATACAACACCGTCGCACTCGTGGCATACGCAATCAAATCAAGTTTAGCGCCTTGCTTTTCCATTGTTCGCTTTCTCCCTCCGCGGCAGAAGTGCCGCGGTTAGGGCTTGAGGGAGGCGCCGGTGGAGGCGTTGCCTACAAAGTGCGCATAGCGTTCCAGCCAACCGCCGCGGAGGCGTGGCTTCCAGGGCTTGAGCTTCTTCGCTCGCGCGGCAATTTCTGCCGCGGTCAAGTTTGCTTTGATCGTACGCTTCGGGATGTCAATCGTGATTGAATCGCCATCCTTGAGGAGTCCGATGAGACCTCCTTCAGCCGCTTCAGGTGAAACGTGACCGACGCATGCGCCGTGGGTGGCACCCGAGAAGCGTCCATCCGTGATGAGCGCGACAGATTCGCCGAGGCCTTGACCAATGATGTAGGAGGTCGGGGCGAGCATTTCTTGCATGCCGGGTCCGCCCTTGGGGCCTTCATAACGAATGACGACGACATGGCCGGGCTTGACGCGTCCGGAAAGGATGCCCTTGCAGGCGTCCTCTTGCGAATTGAAGCAAATGGCCTTGCCGGTGAACTTCATCATGGATGGCGCGACGCCGCCCTTCTTGACGACGGCCCCCTTCTCCGCGAGGTTACCCCAGAGGACTGCGAGGCCACCATCTTGCGAGTAGGCATTCGGGATGGTGCGGATGACGTCGGCGTTTTTGATTTTTGCCGCGCGCACTTGCTGGCCGATTGTTTTGCCGCTGACCGTCGGGCAAGCAGGATGGAAGAACGGCGAAGAGGAGACGCGTTTCAAGACGGCCATGATGCCGCCCGCGCGATCGACGTCGACGACGTGGTACGGGCCGCTCGGGGCAACCTTGCAGATGTAAGGCGTCGCGGCAGAAATTTCGTTCATGCGCTTAAGAGAATAATCGACGCCCGCTTCGCGTGCGATGGCGAGCGTGTGGAGGACCGTATTGGTCGAGCCGCCCATGGCCATATCGAGTGTGAGGGCGTTATCGAGGGAGTCGCGTGTGACGAGGTCGCGTGGGCGCGGCGAGGCGGCGCGTGCGAGGGCGACGATGCGTTTTGCCGCGGCGCGGTAGAGGTCTTGGCGATGCGGGTCGATTGCGAGGATAGTGCCGTTGCCCGGGAGCGCGAGGCCGAGGGCTTCGTAGAGGCAATTCATGGAGTTCGCCGTGAACATGCCTGAGCATGAGCCGCAGCCAGGGCAACTTGTTTCCTCGATGCGCGCGAGATCTTTCGCGCTAATCTTGCCGACGGATTCGGCACCGACCGCTTCAAAGACAGAATTGAGATCGGAATCCGCGCCCGTGAGCGGGTGCTTGCCGGGGGCCATCGGGCCGCCTGAGGCGAAGATGGTTGGGATGTTGACGCGGAGTGCGCCGAGGAGCATGCCAGGGACGATCTTGTCGCAATTGGGGACGCAAATCATGGCGTCGAAGCAATGGGCGCGCACGATGGTTTCGACGCTGTCGGCGATGAGTTCGCGCGAGGGCAAGGAATACTTCATGCCCGCGTGGCCCATGGCAATGCCGTCGCAGACGGCGATGGTGTTGAATTCCATGGCGACGCCGCCCGCTTCTTCGATGCACTTCTTGAGAAAGGCACCGACTTTATTGAGGTGGCAATGGCCCGGGACGAAACTTTCGTAAGAGTTGCAAATGCCGATGAACGGCTTTTTCATATCGGCACGTTTCATGCCGCAGGCGAACATAAGGGAGCGGTGCGGGGCGCGCTCGTTGCCCAACTTGACTTGATCGGAATTCATTTTTGTTTTCCTTTTGAAGAGCTGAAGAGGTAGATTTTATTTTCTGTTCCGTGCACGAGGCGCGAGATGTTGGCGCGGTGCTTCCAAATGACGAAGAGGGCGATGAGAGTCACGAGGATGGCCTGGGGCAAATCTGCCGCGCCCGCTGTGCCAAGGATGGGGAACCAAATCGTGACAGCCAAAAAGGCCGCGGCTGTGCAGCTGCCAAGCGAGATGTAATGCGAGAGGGCAAAAACGATTGCAAAGAGAAGAAAGGCCACGCCAACGAGGGCAGGAATGAGGCCGATCAGCATGCCAAAGGCCGTCGCAACGCCCTTTCCGCCGCGGAACTTCATGTAGGGCGTGAGCATGTGGCCGAGGACGCAGGCGATGCCGACGACAAGCGGGAGCCACGTGAGGGCGTCGGGCGCGTAGGCTTTCGCCGCGAGCGTGGGGAGTAGGCCTTTCAACACGTCGCAGGCAAAGGCGAGAAGCCCCCACTTTTTGCCAACGGTGCGAAAGACGTTCGTGGCGCCAATGTTCTTAGATCCGACCGTGCGCACGTCAATGCCGCGGAGGCGACCGATGAGATAGCCGAAGGGAATGCCACCGATGAGGTAGGCGGCGAGGAGCCACGCGGCGGGAATGAGGATGTGTGAATAGTCTGACATGATGAGTCCTTGTTCTATTTTTGTGTGTGGCCTTGCGCGTGGTCGGTGCCGATGAATTCACAGGGCGCGCAGCGCGCGAGGAGGCCTTGTAAGAAGCGAATGCCGTAGGTAATGTGCGAAGCAATCACGCCAAGCGCGGTCAGAAGCCACACGTGCGGACGCCAACTGATGGTCGTCACCAAAACTGCCGCGAGATAAAACGCAAGCGGAATGAAAACAATCGGCCACGGCCAAAGAAAGAGAAGCGAGACCAAATACAAATCGAAAAGAGTCGGAATGAAATAGCTGAGGCGAAGTGAGTTCGAAGGGAAGCGCTTGCAGAAGTATCCGCGATGGAAGCCGTAGCGTCCCAGCTGGCGAAGGTGCGGAAGGAAGAGCGGACGGCGATGATGATAGACCACAATCCACGGGTCGTAAATGATGCGTTTCCAATTGTCGATGATGTCCTTGCAAAGAAGCGTATCTTCGCCTGGCCAGAAGTCAGTGCGATAGCCGCCGATGCGGTCGAGGAGGTCTTTGCGAACGAAGAGGTTGCAGCTGGGGTAGTCCTCAACGTCTTTGCGCACGCCACCCGCTTTGTAACGATAGCGATAGTTGCCCGAGACGAGGATGTTGTCGTAGACGCGGCCGCCAATGCGTGCGAGGGCCTTGTCGCCTGGAGGCGTGATGCCAGGGCCGCCGACCGCGCCGATGTCGGGCTCGGTGAAATAGCGCACAGCGTATTCCAGCCAGTTCGCATCGGGATAGGCGTCGTCATCAATGAACGCGACAATTTCGCCGCGGGACTCTTGGATGCCACGATTGCGCTTTTCGGCGGGGCGCACCTTGCCCGTCGGAATGATTCGGAAGGCGCCTGCACAGGCGGCGGGCAACGTAATGGGTGCATCCGCGTCAGGCAAGATGATGCATTCCCAATTCGTGTAGATTTGCGCACAGATCGCGGCAATGCCTTCGTCGAGCATCCAGCTGGGGCTCGGGCAGACAATGACAATCGACACGAGCGGCTGGTGATCGGCGCGACGCGGCACAAGGGCTTTCGCGTAATAACGCAAGATGCGCAAACGATAAAAGACAGCAAGAGAATCGCGCGCCATTTGGTAGATGGTGCGAGGTTTGAGCGCACCGAACTTTTCGCCAAAGCGAATGACGACAGGGGCTTCCGCGATGCGCGCACCGAGGGACGCGGCAATGGCGAGGAGTTCGAGGTCAAAGGCGTAAGTCTTCACCAGCATGCGGTCGAGGGCCGCGCCAAGTACGTCGCGGTGAAAAAGCTTCATACCCGTTTGCGTGTCCGTAATCGGCAAGCCCACGAAAAGGTGGACAAGCGAAAAGTAGATTGCACTCAAAAGGCGGCGATGCCAAGGGTATTGCACGACCGAGCGCGGATGACGCTTGGAGCCAACCACGATGTCCGCGCGGTTCTTGGCCATTGATTCGAAGAAGAGTGGCGTTTGCTTTGGATGAATATCAAGGTCACCATCAAGAAGCATCACGTACGTGCCAGTCGACGCGGCAAATCCTGCACGAAGAGCCGCACCCTTGCCACCATTCTTCGCGCAAATGACGGGGCAAATCTTAACGTGCTTGTAAGTTGTTTTTGCGAACTCGTTGAGAATCACGTCCGTGCCATCTTGCGAACCATCGTCCACGGGAACAAGCTCAGCATTGACTTCATGCTGTTCAAAAAGACTCGCCACGAAGCGCAAGTTTTCTTCCGCAGTCGACGCCAACTTGTAGAGCGGCATAATAACAGAAAGGCGGTCCACACCCACCATCTCACGCGTCAAACGCCATTTCTCTTCAAGCTTCGTCATAGGTGTTATTTGACTTTCGGTTGCGTAAGCGGGGTGAGAACAGGATCAGAATAAGGATAGGACGAATCCATCACCGCGAATGAAACATAGCTGGGCGCGCCCCAACCCGTATTGGCTTTGCGCGCAAAGACCGCAATGTCAACACGATTCGTCGGCGACATCTTCGTGCGATCAAGCGTGATGCGCGCGGCGTCCTTCGTAATGGGATCTATTTTTGCCGCGCCATTCTCATCATGAACGCACGCAAACGCGAAAGAAGTGCCGCGCTCGCCTTTGGCATTGATGGTGAAAACGCGCTCAGGCGCTTCGGCACGCAACACGTAAGCCCAGGCAAAACCTGTCTTGTACGTGAGCTCTGGCCAGGCGGGCTGTTCGACAAGCGGGTGCGGATAAACAGAAACAACGGCTAAAGGCGGAATCGTATCAACTCGAAGGTCCGCGGCAGATTTTTTGAGCCGAGCGAGGTCGAGTCCATTCGGAGGAAGCGCAGTTGGATGTGCCGCGGATGTGAGGTAGTCTTTCTCGGATTGAACGCCCTTCAAAGATTTGCGAATCAGCATTTGAATGGTGGGCGAAAGAATGCTTTGAGCAACGAGATGTTTCTTCACGTCGGGACGCAATGTGCGGCTCACCTCCAGCGCAGCCTGAAGATATGGAAGGTCCGACCAACTGCGCCCCGCGGTCGTCATCCAATAAGGCGAGACAGAAGCGAAGACGTCGCCATTCGTACCAATGGGCGCAATGTCCGCATTGGCGGGGAAAAACCAAATTTGGTTCTGGAAATAGAAGCGCGCCATGCGATTCATGTAGCGTTGCGCGTCCATCGTCATCATCGCACGCGGCAAACTCCGCCAATAAGGGCCATTCGTAAGCGCACGGCTACAATTGCCAAAGACTGGATACGGATAAGTCGTGTCAGGCAAATCTAGCCCCATATTGCGCGCTTCGCCCTCCGCGTCAAGTTTAACACGCGTCAGGCCTGGGTAGTTCGTAACAGTCAAAAGCGCGTGGCCACCATCACGATTGACGTAAAGGTCACCCGTGTTTCCAGAAGAGGAAGCAATCGCCAATTTGAGCCGCGCCGAAAAACAACCCCAATCAAAATTCCAATTGAAGTTCTGAGCTCCAAGGGCAACCGTCTGGCCAAAGATTCCCGTCGCATCCACCGTCGCAAGCGGTCCCGTCAAAAGAGGATGCGTACTCATTTCGCTCGCATATTCAATTAGCTCAGCATAACGCTTATTGCCCGCGAGGCGTTTGAGGTCGTTATCATTCTTGATCGCGTTCGCATTACGAAAGCCCAAATCAATCGCTTTCTCAAGTTCATCCAAGGCCGGATTCGGATCCTTAAAGTAAGAAAGCGAACACGCCAGATTGTAATGCCACGTCGGGTCGTCTGGAAGAAGCGCGACACCTTTCTTGCATGTCTCCACCATCGTCTTGGTATCGCCCTCGCGAAGCGCCTCAATAAATTGGTCACGCAATATTTCGTGTTGCATCTGCCGCGCAGGATAATCCCAAATCGAAAGAACAGCAAATAAAAGACAAGAAAGAATTTGCATGGCAACTCCTTTCGAAAACCTTACTTCTTAAGGTGCATCCAGCTCGGCAACTTGACCATCTTCGCCTCGCGACTTTGATTCGTCGAAAGCGATTGCGCCGTGCCAATCGAAGGCGATTCAAGTGAAGCAAGCCGCGACATCAACGCCTGCTGGCTCGCGGCCTGACTCTGCCGCAACTCCTCACACCGCTGACGTTCCGAGAGTAACTCCTTCTCCCGTAGCTGCAACTTCTCACGCAACTCCTGCGCCTCCAAACGAAGCTGCGTCACATCCTTCGCACCCGCCGCCAAACGTGCCTCCTCCGTCTTCTGCAAACGAAGCTGCTCCGTCAAATCGCGCACCTTGGATTCATACTCCATCGTCTTGCGTTCATCCAATCGCCGCAAATCTTCCAAGTCCTTCCTTAGCCGCGTCGTGCGAGGATCCTCCGGCCGTTCAATCAATGCCTTCCGCGTCATATCCTCAATATTCGAACCCGCACGCTTCAACAAATCACGCCGCCGCTCCAGCAACCGATCCGCCCGCTCCTGATAACGCCGACGAAACTCATCCGCCTCCGCCTTCTCCGTCTCAATCATCGTGCGCAATTCTTCCGCCTCTTTCGTCATAACGGAATACATCGCCGCCTGAATATCCGCGACCTCACTCGCAGCCTGCGGCAAACGCCTCAATTCATCCTCGAGCGCCTTCACCTGCTCCGCCAACTTCTCTTCACGCGCGGCCGCATCCTTTAATTCCTCCGTTTGCTTCTTCGCCGCCTCATCCGCCTCGCGCAACTTCGCATTCGCCGCACTCAACTGCCCCTCGCCATCCTTCACTTGCTGACGCAATTCAAGCTCACGCGCCGAAGCCGCCTTCGATGCCGCATCCATCCGCGATTGCAACTCACTCGTGTGACGTCGCTCCTCTTCCAAAAGCCCTTCCAACTCCTTCACACGCGTCTCGTCCACAACAATCTTTTCGACTTCCTTTTCCACAATCTTCTCAACGACCTTCTCGACAACCTTGACTTCCGGCTCCAGCTTCACCGCGGCACTTTCCACCACTGGCTCCACTTTCACCGCAACAGGCTCCTCCGCGGCACTTTCCTCCACAACTGGCTCTTCCACATTCTCTTCTTCCTTCGGAAACGGCTCGCGCGTCTCAATCATCTTCGATCCTTGCGGCAAACGCCCACTCGCCAACAACGCCTCCGCCGCGACCTGATTGAACGGCCCGCGCTCCTTCCCATCGCCAATATCAATCGAAAAGCGCATATCCAAAAATGGCACATCCTCCACTCGCCGCCAAATCTCATTGTCGTCCGAAATCTCCTGTCCCGGTTGAATGCGCCCCATCTGAGCCCATTCAATCATCTTCTGCCGCGTCTCAGGACCAAACGTTTCGTCCTGCGTCCTCAAATACCACTTCGCTTCGTCATTCATTTCTTACCCCCGAATAAACCTGAAATGCCAATACCTTGCCTCTTCGCCGCGGCCAATTCACGCCGCGCCGCCGCCTCCAACGCTGCAAGCCCCGCAGGCCCGCCCTTGCCCCCCGCAAAATGCAATCCCGCCGCTTTCGGTGGCGGCACATCCTTCACAATCTCCGGCTCAATCGCGCCTTTCTTTGCCTTCTCCGCCCGCGGCACTTTCCCCGCGCTCTCCTCCATCACCTTGAACTTTGTCACCGTCTCCAACTGCGAACGCAAATCCGCGATCTCTGTCTCCGCCACCTTGAAACGCTGCTGGCACGCTTCCAATTCGGCCTCGGAATTTTTCGCGCGTGTTTCCGCTAGGTTACGCGCAGAATCTAGCTCAAGTACGCGCGTCTCTGCCCTCTCAACACGCTCACGCAACGAAAACACTTCCTCACGCGCTGCCGCGAGCTCCGTCTGGGAACTCTCACCCTGACTCCGCGCCGCCTCCGTCATCTCCGCAAGCTTGTCCGTCAACTCCTTCAGCTTCGCCTCCATAAACGACATCGTCTTCTTCGTCGTTTCCGCCTGCCGCGCCGCTCGCCCTTCCAATTCCGCAATCGTCTTCTTCGCCGCATCCAATTCTGCCGCGGTCCGCTTCACCTTCTCGTCCGCCGCCTTCGCCGCACCCTCCGCGGCACTTTTCCCACGCGTCTTCCCCTCATCAAGCGAATAAAGCCGTGTCTCCGCCGTAATGGTCCCTTGCGCTAAAAGCCCATCCACCACCGCACGATTGAACGGACCATAGAATGTGCCAGGCGTCGTCTCCACAAGCCACACCATCCCAAGCTCCGCCACAAGCGGCGCGGCTACCCACGTCGCCCGCTCATCGCACGACAGCGAGAAGGACGATTCAATCCGCCCTTCCTTCGCCCACGCCACAAGGGTCGCGGAATCAATCGGCCCGAAAACCTTCTCCTCCGCGCCCTTGACGTACCACACGACTTTCTTCGCCTCAGCCATATCAGAACTTCACTGGCTCCACATGCCAAATGTCACGCGCATACTCCATCACCGCTCGGTCGCTTGAGAACAGCCCCGAACGCGCAATGTTGATGAGAGACATCTTGTTCCACTTCTTCGCGTCACGATACGTCGCGTCAATCCGCTCCTGCGCCGCGCAGTAATCCTTGAGGTCCGCCAAGAGCATGTAGTAGTCGTTGTAATCAAGAAGCGACCGAATAATCGGATCAAACAAACCCGGCTCCAACAACGAGAACACATTCGCCTTGATCATGTCAAGCGCCATACGAATCTCTGGATCCTGTTCGTAAATCTTGCGCGACACATACGTCGGACGCAACTTCGCCACATCCTCCGTCCGCAGCCCAAAGAGGAACATGTTCTCATCCCCGACTTCCTCATTGATCTCCACGTTCGCACCATCAAACGTCCCGAGCGTCAACGCACCGTTCATCATGAACTTCATGTTGCCCGTCCCAGACGCTTCCATGCCCGCAAGCGAAATCTGCTCCGAGACTTCCGACGCCGGCATAATCTTCTCCGCCAGCGACACCCGGTAGTCCGGCAAAAACGCCACCGACAACTTCCCGCGCGTCTTCGGGTTCGAATTCACCACGCTCGCCACGCCATGAATCAAGCGAATAATCAACTTCGCCATGTAATACCCAGGCGCCGCCTTCGCCGCAAAAATAAAGCTCCGCGGCATCGGGTCAAACGTCCGATCGTTCAGCAAGCGATTGTAGAAAATAATGATGTACAACACCAACAACAACTGCCGCTTGTACTCATGCAACCGCTTCACCTGCACATCGAAAATCGCATTCGGATCAAGCGGAATCCCCAAGTTCTTCATCACCCAATTCGAAAGCTGACCCTTGTTCGAACGCTTAATCTTCGCCAATGCCGCCAGGAAATCATCATTCGTCGCAAACTTCTCTAACTTCTTCAACTGGTCCAAATGCGTAATCCATTCATCGCCAATCGATTCCGTAATCAGCTGTGCCAAAAGCGGATTCGCCTTCAACAACCAACGCCGCGGCGTAATGCCATTCGTCACGTTGTGGAACTTCTCAGGATAAATCTCGTAGAAGTCCTTAAATAGGCTATCCTTCAAAATCTGCGAGTGCAACTTCGCCACGCCATTCACGCTCGACGAACCAATAATGCACATGTTCGCCATCCGCACATAACGCTCGCCCGTCTCATCAATCAAGGACATCCTCCTCAATCGATTAATATCGCCTGGATACATCGCCGAAATCTTCTGCAAGAACCGCCCGTTGATCTCATAGATGAGCTGCAAGTGCCGCGGCAACAAACGTTCCATCATCGGCACCGGCCACTTCTCCAACGCCTCCGGCAAAATCGTGTGATTCGTGTAACCCGTCGAACGCCGCGTCAAATCCCACGCCTTGTCCCAATCGAGCCCCTCCTCGTCAATCAACACACGCATCAACTCCGGAATAATCAGCGCTGGGTGTGTCTCGTTCAAATGAATGAACACCTTGTCCGGGAGCGCATCCCACGTCTCATTCTGCTTGCGATACCGCCGCAAAATATCCTTCAACGAACACGCCACAAAAAAGTACTGCTGCCTCAGCCGCAACTCCTTGCCTGCCATCGTGTTGTCATTCGGATACAACACCTTCGTCAAGTTCTCCGACAGCACCTTCGACTCCACAGCCTCCACATAGCTGCCCTTGTTGAAGTCCTCCAAATTGAACTCATCCACCGAACGCGCAGACCACAACCTAAGCGAATTCACCGCGTTGTTATAACCCACAATCGGCAAATCATACGGCACGCCTTCCACCGTCTCCGCCGGCACCCAACGCCACTGCTGACGCCCCGCAATCGTCATACACTCAACATGCCCACCAAAATTTACAAGCTGCGAATACTCCGGCCGCGCCATCTCCCATGGATACCCATCCTTCAACCACTGATCCGGCTCCTCAACCTGCTGACCATCCACAATCTTCTGACGGAAAATACCAAAGTCATAACGCAATCCATAACCCATCCCCGCCAAATCCAGCGTCGACATCGAGTCCAAATAACACGCCGCCAAACGCCCCAAGCCACCATTGCCGAGCCCCGCGTCCGTCTCGTAATCACGCAAATCATTCCAGTTGATCCCGTAATCCTTCAACGCATCGCGGCACAATTGGTCCGCCTTCAAATTGATCACGTTGTTCCCCAACAAACGCCCAATCAAAAACTCAAGGCTCAAATAATAAACCCGCTTCGTATTCTGCTTCGTGTACTCTTCCTGCGTGTTAATCCAGCGCTCCACAATCCGATCACGCACCGCGTTCGCAAACGCCGTATACTGATCGCGCTCCGTCGCACGACTATCACTCTTCGCGAGCGAATAACGCAAATGCCACGCAAAGTCTTCTTTCAGCCCTTCAACGGACATCTCAACGCGGCGGTCTTTCTTCTTGTTCACTGTTTTCATAAATGCTTTCTTGCCTCTCTTCTAAATCGTTCCTTGTTTTCTTCTCTTCTTATTTGAACAACCCCTTAATCGCGCTCCCCACATCCTTCACCGCATCGCCCGCGGCATCCATCGCCTTGCCAGCCCCTTCCTTCATCGCCTTCGCACTTTCCTTCGCACCATCCGCAATCCCCTTGCCCATACTCTTCAATCCCTCGCCAATGTTCCCCACCGAATTCACCACCGATGTCACAATCTGATTCCACGCATCACTCCAATCCATATCACTATCCTTACCAATATCCGTCAACGTCGGCAACGGCACTGGCAACTTCACAGCCTTCCATTGCAACGTCAACCCCGACACATCCAACCGGTCAATCTCAATCTTCTTCGCGTCCTTCCTCTGCGCCTCTTTCTCCTCTTCCGTCATCACTTCCTTAATCTCGGCCTGCTCCTGATACTTCCCAACATCCATCCCCGCCGCATTCGCCGCTATCGTCGTAAAATTCCCAATCCCTTTATCATCATTCACAACCGACACAAACACATTCGTCACACCAATATCCGAAATCACAATCCGCTTGGAAAGCACCGTCGACATGTCCACATCCACATCAAGCGACCCCAACGACACCGCCGTCTCAACCTCGTACCCCTTCGGATTCGCCAAGTTCACGCCCCCCACATGCAACTTGCCATTATAAATATTGAACCCAAATTCCTGCAAATGGAACTCCGTCCCCGTGTACTTCGGCACCACCGCATTGGCGACCGTCGTCACCACCGGCCCAATCCACAACGGCGAACTCGCCACCAAAATCCCAACAAACGCCAACAACCCCACCACAAACCAAAGGACGAACTTCCCAATCTTCTTCCCCACGCTCGTCTTCTTGCCATCACCCTTCTTCCCCTTGCAACCACACGTGCACTTTCCATCCATCTCGCCCACGAGCCGCTCCGGGACCCCCGTCAAGGACCCACCCTTCGGCGCGGCACCCTTCTTCTCCGCATTCTTCTCAACCTTCCGCGGCGCTTCGGCATTCCCAGCCAAACGCTCAGGCACTCCACTCAAAGGCGCACCTTCCTTCTTTTCCTCTGGACGATGAATTGACAACTTGCTCATTTTACTTCCTCCACTGTTATTTTGGTCCGATGACCCGAACCGAGTGTTTCGACTTCCATGACGTTGGCCATCCAACGATCACCAAATTTCTTAATCCGCGTCCCCCACAAACGCCGCATCGCCTTCCCATCTCTCAACTCTTCCGCCTGCATCAGCGCCCCCGTCTTCCGGTCCACCCAAACCCGCACAACACGCGTCCCCTTCTTCATCACCACCACCGCACACATCTGCCCATGCACGCTCTCCGCCTCCCTCTCCTTATCAAACTCAAACTCATCCCACCACAAATAATCCAGCGTCAAATCGCTCCACGTCACATCCGTCTCCAAAATCCGACCCTCCTTCTCAAACGCCACATCCTTCCCATCGTCATCCACCAACTTCAAATCCGTCGCACCATTCTTCCGCACCAAATCATACTTGTACTCCGCCTGCACAATCCCCTTCCGCGACCGCAAAATAATCCGACCTTCCAACTCCACATTCGCAGGTATCATCGTCCGACAATTCTCCACCAACTGCCGCGGCGTCGCATTCGTCGGCACCATCAATTCTGCCGCCAAAACCAAACTCGCGAGCATCCCTATCATTTCAACGCCTCCTCCAACTTCTCATCCTTCTCGCCACCAACCTCACGCCCCGTCTCATAATACTTCTTCGCCACAGGCTTCCGACCCTTCGCCAACATCAAATTCGCCATGTTGTAGTACGCATAATGATTCCGCGGATTCGAATTGATTGCCTGATCCAATGTCGCCTCCGCCGCCTTCTCATCCCCCATCGCCGCTTCACACATCGCTCGCATATTCAATGCCGCCGCATCATTCGGCTTCTCATCCAACAATCCCGCAATCGTCAACTTCGCCGCGACATAATCCCCGAGCCGAATATCCTCTCCCGCTTGCAACAACCGACCCCTCCGCGACTTCGGATCCGCCTCCAAAAGCTTCTTAATCTCCTTATCCACCGCCTTCTTCGCCTTGACTTTTGCCGCGGTCTTCTGCGTCACCTTCACCCGCGCCTTGTCCTTCTCCACATACTCATCCAACTTCGATTCCACCTTCGGCCGCGCATCCTTCACCAAAACCTTCGCCTTCTCCGCCTCCAACTTCGCCTCTTCATCTTCCGCGGTACTTTCTTCTCCCCCCTCCGCGGCACTTTTGCCGCGCTTCCCCGCCATCTTCTTTTCCAACTCCGTCGTATCCGTCACCGCCACAGCCTTCGCATTCTTCCGCGCCTGATCAAGCAAAATCGAATCAATCGCCGCGTTCACATACGCCCGCTTCGTCCTCACCGTCGTAAACTCATCCGTCGCCGCCCTCTCCGGATTCTCCGCCTCCAACTTCTCCAATGCCTCCAACGCCTCGCGAAACTTCTCAACAGCCTCGTCCTGCTTCCCATCATGCAATAAATCCATCGCATCATCTATTAACAACGAAGCGGGCTCAATCAATTCAGACAAACGTGGCTGATCTTTCTCCTCCTCATCAGAAGAAAAAGGCCAATACCACGCCCCCTGCGCCCCAAAACAAAGCGCGCAAACGGCCACTATAGAAACTAGTCCTCGCATTTGACACATATTATACCATATTTTAGCCCCCATTGCTAGTGGGAATTTTCATCTAAATCAAATCCCCACACCCACACAATTCGTACTCATTCTCTCTACTTACCCCCCACCCCTCCCCCAAAAACACCCTCAAAATACCCCCTTGACAATAAATCCAAATATGCTATAATATGCGCCCGTTTTCAAATTACAAAAGTAAGGACATCATCATGAACCTGCTCACAGATAACATCGCTAGCGTCTATCGCAAGTTTTTTGCCGCGGCCTTCGGTTCCGCGCTCATCACCAGCATCTACTCTGTCGTCGATGCTGCCATGGTCGGCCAATACCACGGCCCCGTCGGCCTCGCCGCCATCGCCATCCTCGCACCCGTCTGGAACATCATCTTCTCCCTCGGCCTCCTCGCAGGCATCGGCGGCTCCGTCCTCTACGCCGTCCGCCGCGGCAAATCCTCCACCACCCGCCCAGCCAACCGCTTCTTCACCGCAGCCCTCCTCCTCGGCCTCGCACTCTCCACCCTCGCCGCCGCCGCCCTCTTCTCCTTCGAAGACCCCCTCCTGCGCTTCTTCGGCGGCGAAGGCGAAGCACTCCGCCTCGCCAAACTCTACATGATCCCCATCAAATATGGCGTCCCTCTCTTCGTCTTCGGCAATATCTTCATGGCCTTCCTACGCAACGATGGCAACCCGCGCCTCGCCACCATCGCCGTCATCTCCGGCGGCGTCTTCAACGTCTTTGGCGACTACTTCTTCGTCTTCACCTGCAATATGGGCATCATCGGCGCCGCCTACGCAACCGCCCTCGGACAAATCTTCGCTCTCATCATCATGTCTACACACTTCTTCCGCCGCGCCAATACCCTCCGCCTCACCATGCCCCTCACGCCCATCCTCTACTCCCGTAAAATCGCCACCACGGGCTTCTCCGTCTTCTTCATCGATATCGCCATGGGCATCCTCACCGTCCTCTTCAACCGACAAATCTTACACTACCTCGGACCCAACGAACTCGCCATCTACGGCGTCATCGTCACCGTCGGCACCTTCGTCCAATGCTGTGGCTATGGCATCGGTCAAGCCGCTCAACCTATCCTCTCCCAAAACTTCGGCGCCGCACTCTTCCACCGCGTCAAAAAAACTCTCTCCTATTCCATCTGGACCGCCGCTATCATCAGCGCACTCTGGCTCACCGCTCTCATCCTCTTCCCAAATGCCTTCATCCACCTCTTCATGAAACCCACCCCAGACGTCCTCAAAATCGCGCCACCCATCATCCGCGCCTACTCCCTCGCATTTATCTTCCTACCCTTCAACGTCTTCACAACCTATTACTTCCAAGCCGTCATGCGCTCCAAAACCTCCTTCATCATCTCAATGGCTCGTGGACTCATCCTCAGTGGACTCCTCCTTATCACTCTCCCACTCATCTTCGGCGCCAATTCCCTTTGGTACGCCATCCCCGCGGCAGAACTCCTAACAACCCTCTACGCCGCCTTCCATCTCCACTCAACCAAATAATCCTCTCCCCTCAGACTCCTGTCCCCCGCTTCCGCCCCAAAAGCCTGTCCAACCTTCAGCAAAACCTTCGCACCCCACTGCCCACAATGTGCGGACCGCGGCAGATATGCCGCGGTCCGCTAAATGGGTGGCAAAGGGGGTCGAGGGGGAGATGGAGGGTGCCTCGCATCCTCCGTTTCCCCCTCGAGGCGTCATTCCTTCTCCACCAGCGTCAGCTTCCTGCGCCGCGTCTGCCACACCCCATCAACAATTCCGCCGCGCGACTTCCAAACTAATTCCATCCTTGTCCCTGCCGCCACACCATTAAGTGCCGCGGGCCACTTCAACTCCGTCAAAAACTCCTTCGTACTCACCACCTC
>CAVGIZ010000007.1:0-24027 GCA_963629255.1 Anaerovoracaceae bacterium | reverse complement strand
TACTTTTGCCGCGGCGCCCTTGGAAACGACCTTCTTCTCGGCCAAATCGAACCTTCTTCATAGAGTGATCAAACCTTTTTCTCGGCTAGATTCCGCGGCGTTTCTACCGCGGATAAATTTGTATAGTCCTTCTGCATTTTCTATCTCGTCCAAAGAACGCGCATATTATACCATATTCTTGAACGCATTGCAAGGGGGCGCGGAAAAAGTGCCGCGGAAAATACCCCCTTCACAAATGGCCTCAAATATGGTATAATATATCTCAACTATCTAGTATTAGGCTTAGTGTTCTCGTTATGCGATTGTTACTTACAGGTGCGTCTGGCGGAATTGGAACAGCGCTTCAACACGAAGCGTTGCGAGCAGGTCATGTTGTGACTTGTATCAATCGAGCCGATTGGGCGAAGTTGTTGCCACTTGCTGCGGCAAGTGCGCCGTTTGATGCCGTCATTTTTGCGACGGGGATGTGTCCCATCAAGCCGATTGGTTCGATTACGGATGACTTGTTTGCGGAGACGCTCAATGTGAATTGCGGGCTCTTTTTCAAGTTGGTGCGCGAAGTTGTGCGGCGGCGGATGTATGCGCCGACGGGGTGCGACATGATTGCGATTTCGTCGGTGTCAGCACAAGTTGGCTGGGCGGGCGGCGCGGCGTATTGTGCGTCGAAGGGTGCGCTCTCGGCATTGTGCCGCGCGCTTGATGCGGAGCTTTGTTCGAAGCACATTCATGTGACGGCGCTCGAACCAAGTTATGTAAAGACGCGGATGTTTGATGATGGCGCAGGACGGATGGGCGTGCCGGAGCAGGCCGCGATCAAGCCCGTCGATTTTGCGTGGCAGATTTTGGCGCGGCTCTCGCACCAGGTTCCAAAGATTCCAAAGATGGCAATTTAAAGGTTAGGAGAAATTCGAAATGAGTGAGGCAGTTGTTGGGATTGTGATGGGCAGTGATTCGGACTGGCCGCAAGTGAAGAAGGCGTGTGAGACGCTGGACGCGTTTGGCGTGGCGTACGAGACGCGCGTCATTTCGGCGCATCGGACGCCGGAGGAAGCGATTGAGTATTCGAAGACGGCGGAGGCGCGTGGGCTCAAGGTGATTATTGCCGCGGCGGGTGGCGCGGCACATTTGGGCGGCGTGTTGGCGGCAGGGACGGTGTTGCCCGTGATTGGCATTCCGATGCCGGGCGGCGCGTTGAATGGGTTGGATGCGTTGTATGCGACGGTGCAGATGCCGAGTGGCGTGCCTGTTGCGTGTGTGGCGTGCGGGTCGGCGGGTCCCACGAACGCGGCACTTTTGGCTGTGCAAATCTTGGGCACGGCGGACGCCGCGTTGCGCGAAAAATTCCACGCGCACAAAGAGACCCTTCGCAAAAAAGTCGCAGCCGCAAACGAGCGTATCCATGCTAACAACTAATTCATACGACCTCATCGCGGCGTATGGTAAGTACGTCGATACGTTTCGATTGCAGGATGGCACGTTGCCGCCGATGAAGGAATTGAAGCGGGTGCATACCGCGCACGTGTTTGCGAATGCGTCCTTGATTGCGGAGGGCGAACACTTCGATGACAAGACGCGGCGCGTATCGCTGACCGCGGCACTTTTGCATGATGCGGGGCGCTATGAACAGCTGCGGCGCTACAAGACGTTTCGCGATTCTGATTCGGTGGACCATGCCGTTTTGTCGCATGACATTGTGATGGAACAAGGCTGGCTTGACCGCGGCGCTTTTCCAGTAGATGAACAAAAGAGTATCCTCGCCGCAATCCTTTATCATAACCGCCGCGAGCTTCCAGAAGGTTTGGACCGCCTCACATTTATTGCGTCCCATACCGTGCGCGATGCAGATAAGCTGGACATCTTTCGCGTCCTTGAAAATCAAATCAAGACGACCGATTGGCACACGGCTTCGCAAGCGTTTTGGAATTTGTCGACGACGGCCGCACCCAATCCCGTGGTCGTGAAAGCAATCATCGAAAAGAAGCCAGTCGACTATCAAAATATTCAATCGCTCGCGGACTTCGTGTTGATTCAAGTGGGCTGGATGGTGTCGGGCTTGCATTTTGCGACGTCGCGGCAAACTTGTCGCATGCGCAATCATTTGAAATTCCGTCAGGACTTCTTGCACGAGCTGACGAACGATCCATCGATTGATCAGCTTTGCGCCTTGGCTGAACGCGCATTGCGTTCCTAAGCAAAGAAGTGTTCGCGCTGCAAGCGGGCTTGGGCGTGAAGCATGGAAAGTCCGTTTTCCGCGGCGCAACCCGCGGCATGTGCGCGCGCCATCAAAGGTGTTTCTTCAGGCACATAGCGAAGATCGTAAACTTTCTCGCGGCCTGTAAAATGGTAGTCCTCAATCGGGTCGACAGGCGTTGCATTCACAATCAAATCGGGCTCTTGATCAAGCGGACGGCGATGATAAATTGTAACGTTCGCCCCAAGGCGCACAAGCGCATGATGCACCGCTTTTGCCGCGCCGCCCGCGCCGAGTAAGGCTACATTCAAGCCCACCAAAGACGTGCGCTTCATAAAGGTGCAAATCGCTTCGGCAAAACCTTCCTCGTCCGTGTTGAACCCCAGCTTGCGGCCGTCGCGAAAAACGACCGTATTGACGGCACCAATCTCGCGCGCGGCAGAATCAATCTCGTCCAAGTACTTCATCACGCTGAGCTTGTGCGGAATCGTGACGGCCATCCCCTTCACATTCGTGCGCGCGGCAAATTCAAGGGCTTCCTCAATCGTCTCGGCTGGATATGAAATCATTTCGGCCTTGCGCCCTTCCGCAGCATACGCGGCATTGTGAATTTCGGGGCTGCACGTCTTTTTGAGCGGCCAGCCCGTGACAGCGTAAAGGTCAAGATGAAGTTCGTCCCAAAAGTTAGGATAGGATTTGGAGACGCACGAGGCACCATGAATCAAGGTCGGATCTTCCGCGGCAGTTGCGGCAATCGCCGCCGCCATCGCGATGCGATGATCGCCTTTTGAATCCACATCGTCGGGCCGCGCCCGCCATTCGTCCATCGCCGCCAAACGATCCGATTCTTTTAAGCGCAAACGTTCCGTGCCAACAAATTGAACCTTGTTGCCAAATGCCGCGGCCACGACCGCAAGCGCCGGATAAAGGTCAGGACAAGGCGAAACATCAATCGGCCCCACACCTGCGCGAATCTTTTCAATCAAATCGCACACCACGCGATCGGGTTGATGCGAAGAATTGGAAACGCCTTCAACTTGAATTTCGCTTCCGAGAGCATTGGCCGCAAACCAAAATGCCGCGCCGCTCCAATCCCCTTCCGGCTCCATCTTCGTGGGGTCCGCGGGCGTGATATACTTTTGACGACCTGGAATACGAAAGCCATTTTCCGTCTGTTCAACGCGAATCCCAAACGTGCGAATCACATCCAATGTCATATCCACATAGCCGCGCGATTCCAGGTTCGTCGTAAAACGAATTTCAGAATCTCCATCCAAAAGCGGCAAGGCAAAAAGAAGACCCGTCACAAATTGCGAAGAAATATCGCCACGCAATTCATGCACGCCCGCGGCAAGATTATCATAGTTAATCATCGGCCGCTCGGCAAGGCGTCCGTGGCGAATGAATGTGGCCTTCACGCCAAGAGCCGCGGCCAGCGGTGCCAGGAAGCGCAAGGTCGAACCGCTCTCACCACAATCGAGCGTCACCGCGGCACTTTTGCCGCGCTCGTTCGGCCGCGGCAGTTCCGCCAAGCAACGCTTCGTCGCAATCACATCCGCACAATCTGCCGCGCTCGTAGGTGGCAACGTCTCACCCGCCAAAAACTGCGCAATCAAAAGGCGATGCAGATGCGACTTGGAAATCGGCACGCGAATTTTGCCGCGCAACTGACGTGGCAGAATCAAACGGTCATCCGCCCCCACATGATGCGCAAACGAAGCATAATGCGCGCGCCGCTCCGCCGCACGATTTCCCAATGGACGCGTCCCTTTCGCCGCGGCGCAACGGGCCGCCAACGTCGCCTCATCTACATCTAGAACCGCAACAAATCCATGCTCTTCCGCATACGCACGATTGGCTGGATCCAGCAACGTCCCACCGCCCAACGCCACAATCGGCGCCGCGACCGAACGCAACGTCTCGCTTTCAATCTGGCGAAAACCCGCTTCCCCTTCCGCGGCAAAAATCTCTGGAATACTCCGCCCCTGACGCCGCACAATCTCTTCGTCCAAATCAATGTACATCCGCCCAAATTCGCGGGCGAGTTTTTTCGCGAGCGTCGATTTACCACTCGCGGGCGGACCATACAAATAAAGCGTCCTCATATCTTGACCGCCCTCACATCGCCCCAACCGCACGGCAACGCGAACACGACAGACTTGCCCTCGCGCTTTTTATCACCCGCCATAATCGGTAGCAACTTTTCAAGCGTCACGCCCTCAGGCAATTCGGTCGGGAGCCCAGCCGCGGCAAAACGCGCCACCAACTCCGCGGCAAATTCTTTCGTCGCAAGTCCCTTCTCAACGGCCATCCGCGCCTCCACCACGCACCCAATCGCCACCGCCTCGCCATGCGACACGGCATAGTTCGTCGCCTTCTCAATCGCGTGCCCCACCGTGTGCCCCGCATTCAATTTCATGCGCTCGCCCGTGCGTTCTTGCGGGTCCTTGCGCACCGTCACTACCTTCACCGCCAAGTTCGTACGAACCTCTTCCGCCGTCGGCAGCGCACTCAAATCAGACGTATGTTCAAGCCCGCCAATAACTTCGTGCTTAATCATTTCCGCGCGTCCATCCGCAAGGCGCCGCGCCGGCAACGTCTTCAAAAAGTTCACATCAATAATGACTTGCCGCGGTGGATGAAACGCACCCGCCAAATTCTTCCCTTCCGCCAAATCGCACGCCGTCTTGCCACCATACGACGCATCCACCATCGCCAAAAGCGTCGTCGGCACATTCACCCAATCAATCCCGCGCATCCATGTCGCCGCGGCAAATCCCGTCAAGTCCCCCGTCACGCCCCCGCCAATCGCCACAACCGTATCCTTGCGCCCAATCCCCGCCGTCGCGAACGCATGCCAAATCGCGCCCACCGTCTCAATCGTCTTGTGCTCCTCGCCCGACGGCACCACATAAATCGCCTTCGCCGCCAGCGCCGGATACAACTTCGCCACATTCGCATCAATGACGACATTCTTCAATTTCGTCGCGTCCACCGCCTCAAACGAAATTCCGCTCTCTTCCGCCAAGAGCGCATCCAAAATCACAAACGCCGTCAACGCCTCCACAACCGGCACCGCACGAAACGCAATGCACGGATCATGCCGCCCACGCACCACCAGCGGCACCTCCTCCATCCGCACCAAATCTACGCTCCGTTGTTCCTTGTAAATGGACGGAGTCGGCTTCATCGCCACACGAAACGTAATCGGCATCCCACTCGTCATCCCGCCCAAAATCCCGCCGTGGTTATTCCCCAGCGTCACAACTTTCCCCTCGCGAATCGCAAAAGGATCATTATTCTCCGACCCCTTCAAATCTGCCGCGCCAAATCCATTCCCAAACTCAATTCCCTTCACGCCTGGAATCCCAAAAATTGCCTCCGCAATCGCGCCATCAAGCCCATCAAACATCGGTCCGCCCAACCCCACCGGCACACCCGTCACCTCCGCGGCAATTACGCCCCCCACGGAATCCCCTTCCGCCTTCGCCGCCGCCACATCCCCAACCTTCTCAATCCTCGCCGCGACAAAAATCCCACGCCGCGCAAGCTCCTGCAAACACAACCCGCCCGCAACGCACATCGCCGCCGTCATCCGCCCCGAATTCGAACCGCCCCCCGCCGGAATCTTCCCCGTCTTCACCCAGTTCGGCCAATCCGCATGCCCTGGCCGCGGCACCGTCTTCTCATAATCGCCCGAGCGCGTGTCCGTATTCCGAATAATCGCCTCCACAACGCCCCCCGTCGTCACCGCGCCCTCAAGCCCCGACACAAACTCCGGCCGATCCGCTTCCTTCCGTTCCGTCGAAAATTCATCACGCCCCGGCGCTCGCCTCTCCATAAACGCCTGCAACGCCTCGAAGTCTACAACGCGCCCCGCAGGAAATCCCTCCAGCCGCATCCCTATGCACGGCGCATGTGACGCACCATACACATCCAACTTCAACTGCTTGCCCAGCTTCATCTCACTTCTGTTCCTTGACGCCCAAGTCCGACAAGCGCATCGAAATAATCCGCGACACGCCCTTCTCCTGCTGACTCACGCCATACACCAAATCCGACCCCGCAATCGTGTGCTGGTTGTGCGTAATAATCAAGAACTGACTCTGCACCAAAAACTCCTTCAGCTGCTCCACGAATCGCCCAATGTTCGCATCGTCCAACGCCGCGTCCAACTCGTCCAACATACAGAACGGCGCAGGCTTAATCATGAAGATCGAGAACAGCAACGCCACCGCCGTCATCGTGCGCTCGCCGCCCGAAAGCAACGTCACGCTCTGCGGTCTCTTCCCCGGCGGCCGCGCAATAATATCAATGCCACATTCAAGCGGATCTTCATCATTCTCCAAGAGCACCAACCGCGCCTCGCCACCACCAAACAACTTCGTAAACATCGTCTGGAAATTCCGATTCGCCTGCTCAAACGTCTTACGGAACATATCACCCGACGTCGTATTCAAATTCGTGATGAGCTCCAAAATCTGCGCCTTCGCCGCAATCAAATCTTCCTCTTGCGCCTTCTCCTTCGCATACCGCTCTTCCAATTCGCGGCACTCATCAATCGCCACCATATTGACAGGCCCCAGCGCCGTAATCTCGCCCTGCAACTTCGTCACCTGCGCCTCCAACTCCTCCATCGGCGGCACAACCCCATTCTTCCATTCCGGATCTTTCTCACGCATCACCGCGTCCGCAAACAACCCATATTCATCCTGCAAATGCGCATAGATATTCTGCCGCCGCATCGTCGCTTCTGCCGCCTGCACTTCCAACTTCCCACGAAAATCCCGCGCCTGATCAAGCCCCGCACGCTTCTCCGCCGCGACCCGATCCGCCTCCGCAATCTTCTCCATCATCACCCCGCGCCGCGCCTTCTCCTCCTCCATCCGCACCGCCGCGTCCGCCGCCTTCGCCTTCAACTCATCCAAGCTCGCGAGCAAATCCCCCGACTCCTCCGTCAACCGCCGAATCGAATCCTCATACCCCTGAATCCCACTCTCACGCCCCTCAATCGCACGCTCCAATTCCTCACGCCGCGCCAACGCCGCATCATTCTGCTGCCCCACAAACGAAAGCTCCTGCTCCATCTGGCTCGCCGCAATCCGCCGCTCCGTCAACACTTGCGACTCCGTCACATTCCGCGTCTCCAATTCCCGCAAATCATTCTCACCATTCGCCACGCCATCCATCAATTCATCACGCTTCTTCAACGCCGCCGCCAAATCCACCTGCAACGTCTCACGCTTCGCCAAATCATCCGCATTCGCCTGCATCGCCGTCTGCAATTCCGCCGCGCACGCCGCAAGCCGTGCCTTCACCGCTTCCACATCCCGCCGACACGTCGCCTCCTCACCCTCAGCTTGCGCCGCCGCCCTCCGCGCCTGCGCCAACTTCGCCTCCGCCTCATCAAACGCCGCCTTCAACGCGGCACTTTTCTCCGCACCCGTCGCCAACACATCGCGCGCATTCTGAATCCGCGTCTTCAATTCCTCCAACGTCATCTCCGCTTCCGTAATCGGCGAACGATGCCCAGACGACGGCGCCATCGACGTCGACGCCTTCCACACGCCTTCCTGCCCACCAACCAAAACAACGTCACCCAAAAGCTGATCCGCAATCTCCTTCTGCTCCTCCCCCAACGCCAAATGCTCAATCAACCGATCCCCCTCATGCACCTCAACGCCCTCTTTCCCCGTCTCCACCGCCGTAATCCGCACATCCCCCGCGTCACTTTCCAACACCTGCTCCAACACAACTTTCGCCGCGGCCCCATCCTTCAACATCTCCAACTGCGCCTCTTTCGCCGCCGCCTGCGCCTGCATCTCACCCAAGTGTTCACGCGCCTCTTCAATCTCATGCCGCAAATTGTCAAGCTCCGTCTTCGCCTGCCCAAACGCCTCCCCATAATTCGCCTCCAGCTCCCGCGCCGCATCCGCCCGCGCCGTCACCTCAGCCAAATTCTTTTCCGCAGTCTCCACCGCCTCGCGCAATTGCTTCTCGTCCGCCACCAACCGCTCATTCCGTATCAACGCCTCACGACTCGCCGCCTCCAACTTCGCAATCTCATCCCGACACTCCGTTGCGCGCCGATCACACCGCACACTTTCCGCTCGCGCATTCTGTATCTCCGTGCGCATCGCATCAATCTTCGCCTGCGACGCCTTGAACGTCTCCTCCGCCGCATCCAACGCTTCCTTCGCCGCCGCCAGCGAATCCGACAACAACTGTGTCTTCTGCGCCAAGGACTCCGCCTGCATCTTCACATCTTCCAACTGACGCTTCGTGTCCGAAATCTCGCGCCCATCTCTCTCCGCAAATTGACGATACTCCGCAATCCGCTGCGCATTCACACCAATCACTTCATTCGCACGCTGGTACGCACTATCCGCCGCGGCCTGCTCACCAGCCAGCGTCTGCAACCTCTCCTCCAACTCATGCACACTCTTGTGCTGCTCCTGCGCCGCCGCCTCAGCCGCCGCCACCTGCTCGCTCGCCTCCGCAATCGCCGCCTCAATCTCCTGACGATTCGCCGCGTTCTGCTCCAAAATCTGATCAAAGTCGTGAATCCGATTCTTCGATACGTAAATGTCAATCCCACGCAAACTATCCCGCAACTCCTTGTACTTCTGCGCCTTCCCAACTTGCCTCTGCAACGAACCAATCTGACGCTTCATCTCCCGCAACACATCCGCCTCACGCAGCAAGTTCTGCTCCGTCTGCTCAATCTTCCTGAGCGCCTCTTTCCGATCCGCCTTGAACTTCGTAATCCCGGCCGCCTCTTCAAACACCGCACGCCGGTCCTCTGGCTTCGACGACAAAATCGCATCAATCTGACCCTGCGCCATCACCGAATACGAACTCGTACCAATGCCCGTACCCATGAACAAATGCTGCACATCCTTCAATCGACACGCCTGCTTGTTGATGAAGTATTCACCCGACCCGTCACGATAAACTCGCCGCGTAATCGTCACCTCATGATACTCCGTCCCCAGCTCCTTCTCACAGTCCGCAAACGTAATCGAAACTTCCGCAAGCCCCAACGGCTTGCGCGTGTCCGTCCCGTTGAATACCACATCCACCAACTTCGAACAACGTAGCGCAGTCGGACGCTGCTCGCCCAAAACCCAGCGAATCGCATCCGACACATTCGACTTGCCACATCCATTCGGACCGACAATAGCAATCAAGCCCGGGTCGAACGTGAGGCGCGTCCGATCCGCGAAACTCTTGAAACCAACAACATCTAACTGCTTAAGGTACATTGACTGTATATTATACCATATTTCAGCCCAACTCTCAACCCCAAAAACTCACCTTTTTTATCAACGAACACAATCCAATACCCCCCTTCCCAATCCACCCCCCATCGGTTGAGTACCCCGCGCGTCCGCGCGGGACCTGCCACTAGACCCGATGTCCTCTTCTGTGCTTAGCCACCCCGCGGCAAAATCTTTATGTTCTACACGACTAAGTCAATCCTTCCAGCCCTTCAAAATGGTCGCCTCCGCGGCAGAAATTAGTCGCCCCATCCCCAATCCTTGGTACGATTCGCCCATGAGAAAGAAATTTGGTCTTGACCAAATTTAATTTCAGTCTTGACCAAAATATAATTTGGTCTTGACCGAATTTACATTTGGTCTTGACCAAAAATCTTATTCCTCCCCTCTCGCACCCATAAAAACCCCTTCGCCCACCCAACGAAACCCCCTCCCCCGACCTTTTTTCTCCCCTCTTTAGTCGGGTAGAAAGCGGGAAAGAAGAGCAATGAGTGCGGTATCCGTTCGCAAGATGCGTGAGCCCAATGAATAACGGCGAAAGCCCTTCTCCCCAAGAAGCGCAACTTCATCATCCGTCCAGCCACCTTCAGGCCCCACCGCTAGGAGCAAGCGTTCATTCGACGCCGCGGCACTTTTGCCGCGCTCCCATTCTCCGTAGGGATGCGCGACGATTCGATTCTTTGTCGGAAATGCCGCATCCAATTCATCACGAATGAAACGGCGGAAGTTGCGGGTTGTCGCAATCGTTGGGAGAATAGACGTACCCGCTTGCATGAGACCATCAATCAAGAGCGGCCGATAGATCTCTCTCTTGAGCAAGGTCGCGCCCCAAAAATCCTTCTCGACTTTCTTCGCGCCCACCAAGATGATGCACCCAACACCAAGCGTCGCGAGTTGTGGCAAAAGACGTTTCAAGACGCGGGGCCGCGGCGGTGCCAGAATCAAATCGACCCAAGGCGCGGCACTTTTTTCGGTGTGATTCGTTTGAAGCGTCACCGCGGCAGAATTGATTTCGAGAATGGTTGAAGTGCCAATGAGGCCATCAATGGTGCCCGTCTTGATGAATTGGCCCACTTCGCCGTGGAGGACGTTCAAGATGTGCTCGGCGCGCGCATCGGAAATTGTGACGCGGCCTTCAGAATTGATTTCGGTTTCGTCGAAGAGGATGCGATTCATGAGTGAGTCCGATTAAAGAAGTGGGGGCTATCGCCGCGGTGGCCGTAATTGATTTGTTCGCCGATCGCGCGGAGAGATTGTTCAAGCGCGGTGCGGGCGGTCGCGGCATTTTCGTCGAGGTTCGGTTTACCTGCGTAGAGTTGATAGGCGCGGCGATATTGGGTATCCGTAACATTGGGCATGAGGACGTTGGCGCCCGCGAGGATACCGCGTTCGCGTCCATCAGGCGCAAGGGCTTGGAGGGCCGTCGTCGAAGCAATGTTGACATCGTGAAGATAGAGGCGCGTAGCGGCAATCATGTTGAGCCCAAGGCGAAGGCGTTCCGCGTTTTCAAGATGCGGAGCGGTCGCGGCCAAGGGCGTATCAGGATGTGGAATGTAAGGCCCCATACCAATCATGTCCGCATCGATGTCGCCAAAGAAAATGATGTCGTGTGCAAGGTCAAGCGGCGTTTGATTCGGAAGCGCAGACATAACGCCCGTGCCGACTTGATAGCCCGCACGATGGAGCGCGTGCAAGCATTCGACGCGGCGCGCCCAGGAATGCGTCGCGGGATGAAGCTGGGCATAAAGTTCGGGATTGGATGTTTCAATACGAAGCAAGTAGCGCGCAGCACCCGCCGCTTTCCAACGCCGAAAAACTTCTTCCGTCTGCTCGCCCAACGAAAGCGTAATACCCAAGTTATATGGCGCCATGCGATGCAAGCATTCTTCAATAAATGCGGTGTGCGCGGCACTTTCTATCTCACCACTTTGAAGAACGATGGACGCATAATTTTCGCTGACGATAAGCCGCGTCAAACGTTCCACATCGTCAACCGAAAGTTGGTAACGCGTCAAGTCGGAATTCGATTTGCGAATGCCGCAATACAAACAATCCTTCGCGCAAATGTTGCCCAGTTCAATGAGGCCACGAATAGAAACGAGATGTCCTGAATAACGGCATTTGAGATCGTAGGCGGCGCGATAAAGTGCCGCGCGCTCTTGGTCGTCCGTGAGCGAAATGAGAGTGGCCAAATCTGCCGCGGTCAGGTTGTGGGGTTGCGCGATGGCACGCGTCAAAATAGAATCAAGCGCGGTCGACATGAGGCAGATTCCAAATGGTGCGAATGTGCGCAATTCCGCGGCGAAGATCTTCTTCGGACACAGAGCACGAAGGCTCAAAGACGATATGGCGCACGGCTTCGGCAAAGGGCTTGAGCGCGGAAAAATCAACGTGGCCCGCGCCCGGCGCAAAGTGGTTATCGTCAAAGTCAAGGACGTCGTTCAAGTGCAGACCCGCGAAGTTAGGTGCATCCGCGACAGTTGGGAGCGCGGTCGTGATCCAACCATTCATGCGGCGAACGCGATCGTGACCTGTATCGAACCAACCGCGAATCGGCGCGCCTTGAAATTCGGCGAGAAGAGAAAGAAGTTCATCCTCATTTGGAAAGCCCTCAAGGTAAGGCAAGTTTTCAAGCGCAAGCGTGATGTGGTGATGCTCAAGAACAGGAATGAGAGAAGCAAGTTCCGCTTTGAAAGCGTCCAGATAGCGCGGCGCATTTTTGGAACGGGCAATCCGCGCGCGGGCGAGCATTTTCTGGTACTTGGGCGCGGTCGTGTCGTTCTTGAGCGCGGCAAATTTTTCGCGCAAGAGAGTCGTATCAAGCGGACGGAAGAGACGTGAAAGCGGAACGCGGCCCGCATGAAGGACGACGGTCGAGGCCCCCATGTCCGCGGCAAATTCGATGTTGCGTTGGGTGTGGATGTGGGCAAGGGCGCGCGCGTCGGGATCAAGCGAGGCGAGCTGGTAAAGTTCGGGATAGCCTTGCGGTGCGGAAATGGGCACGGGACAAAAGGCGTGAATGCTCGCGACAGGGATTTGAGAAAGGCGCGCTTTGAAACCAGGGACTTGTTCGACAGTCGTGTGGAAGCCGAGTTCCAATTCATCGAAGCCGAGAGAAAGTGCCGCGTCCGCAATGGCCTCGCCTGACGTGAGGCGGCGATTGCACCAGTTTGTGGAAAGCGCAAGTTTCATAAGGACTTAGGGAAATGTGATGCGGTCCATCATGCGACAGAGGACGGCTTCATCGTTGAGTGAACGTTCGCATTGACGGAAGGCATCTTCGATCGCGGCGATATTATTGAAGGCTTGGTAACGCGGCACTTTTTCCGCGACCATCAAACCGCGCATGAAATCAAGAAGCGTCTTGAAAAAGGCCTTGCGAACGAGCGACACATCTTCGCCGAGCACATCTTCGCGTTCGTAAATTTCCTTCTTCATTTCTTTCTTGGCGCCGTCTTTGAGTGCAACGAGAATCGCCGCGAGCGCCTTGCCTGCTTGGGCTTTGGCAAAGACGGACTTCAAATTGGGTGAGGAAAGAATATCAAGAACTTCATCGCGCACGGGCCCCGTAAGGCCTGTTGAAACAAGTGGCAACGAGATTGATTGACAACGCGAAATGATCGTCGGCAAAATGGAATCAGGCGCATCCGTTTGGAGGATGAAGAGCGATTGGGTCGGCGGTTCTTCGAGCGTTTTCAAGAAGGCATTGGCCGCGGCACTTTCCATTCGGTCGGCTGAAATGATCACGCCCACTTTCCAGCCGCCATAGAAGGACGTCACAGACATCGGGGCAATCAATTTCTCGCGCATCGAATCAACGTGAATCGAGCGGCGTGCGCCTTCAGGTTCGAGATAGAAAACGTCAGGATGATCACGCCGCGCCAGGCGGTCAAGCGCATCGGGAAAGAGCTTGCGCAAGATGAGATCGGTGAGCGCATCGCAACTGCCGCGCAAATCGCCACACAAAAGGTAAGCGTTGGCGACAGCGTTCACATCCACCGCATGGGAAATTAGATTAAAGGCTTGATCAACTTCCATATCTGATTCCAGACTTCATCTTGCGAAAGATTAGCATCGACGAGCTTGATGCGTTCAGGTTCTGCCGCAGCCATTTCGAGAAAGCCCGTGCGAAGGCGTGCATGAAATGCCGCGCCCGCAAGTTCAATGCGGTCCGCTTCCGTTGCAGTCGCAACTTCGCGTTGGTGCATACGTGCGCGAGCCGTCTCAGGCGTCACATCCAAAAGGAGCGTCAAGTCAGGCTTGAGACCATTCGTTGCGAAGTCATTGATGATGCGCAACGTGTCAATCGGTAAGCCGCGGCCATAACCTTGATATGCAAAAGTCGAATCACTGAAACGATCGCTGATGACCCACTTGCCCGCGGCAAGCGCAGGCTCAATCACGTTTTGAATCAGCTGGGCGCGCGCGGCCAAAAAGAGAAGTAACTCCGCTTTGTCACACGGCGGGTCTTGCATCTCTTCACGCAACAAACCGCGAATCAATTCAGCCAGACGCGTGCCACCTGGCTCACGCGTGAAGACAGCCTCGACCCCCGCTTGCGCGAGTGCCGAGGCCAACCGTTTCACCTGCGTGGACTTACCGCCGCCTTCGCCACCTTCAAAGGTGATGAATTTTCCGCGTGCCATGGTGTCCCCTTACTTGTTGCGAAGGGCCGCCTGTGCCGCCGCAAGACGCGCGATTGGCACGCGATACGGCGAGCAACTGACGTAATCAAGACCAAGCTTGTGGCAGAATTCAACCGAGGTCGGGTCGCCACCATGTTCACCGCAAATACCACAGTGAAGTTTCGGACGCACGCTACGGCCGAGGCGAATCGCCATCTCCATCAGCTTGCCAACGCCTTCCTGGTCGAGCTTCGCAAACGGATCGTTCTCGAAGATCTTCTTGTCGTAGTACGCCGAGAGGAACTTGCCCGCATCATCGCGCGAGAAGCCATACGTCATCTGCGTGAGATCGTTCGTACCGAAGCAGAAGAACTGCGCCTCTTCCGCAATCTTGTCAGCCGTCAACGCCGCGCGCGGAATCTCAATCATCGTGCCCACCTTGTAGGCAATGTTGACGTCCGCATGCGCAATTTCCTCGTTCGCCGTCTTGACAACGATGTCCTTAACATACTTGAGTTCCTTCGCGTCTCCCGTCAACGGAATCATGATCTCCGGCTTGACCGTCCACGTGCGATGCGCCTTCTGCACCTTAACCGCCGCGCGAATCACCGCCGACGTCTGCATCCGCGCAATCTCCGGATACGTCACGCACAAACGGCACCCGCGATGCCCCATCATCGGATTGAACTCCTTCAACGACTCAATCAACTCTTCAATCTGCGCAACCGTCTTGTGCTGCGCCTTCGCCAGCAACTTGATCTCATCTTCCGCATGCGGCACAAATTCATGCAGCGGCGGATCCAGGAACCGAATCGTCACCGGCCTACCCTCAAGCGCCTCAAACAGCTGCTCAAAGTCATCCTGCTGATACGGCAAAATCTTCGCCAACGCAATCTCGCGCTCTTCCACCGTGTCCGCACAAATCATCTCACGAAACGCCGCGATACGATCCGCCTCAAAGAACATGTGCTCCGTCCGGCAAAGCCCAATGCCTTCTGCGCCCAACTCCTTCGCCTTGCGCGCATCCCGCGGCGTATCCGCATTCGTGCGCACCTGCAACTTGCGGAACTTATCCGCCCAATTCATAATGCGCCCAAACTCGCCCGCAATCTGCGCATCCACCGTCGGGATCACGCCATCATAAATGTAGCCGGTCGAACCATCAATCGAGATCCAATCGCCTTCCTTGAACACCTTCCCGCCCAGCACGAACTTCTTGTGTTCCTCGTCCATCGTGATGTCCTGGCACCCCGACACGCAGCACTCGCCCATGCCACGCGCCACAACTGCCGCGTGCGACGTCATACCGCCGCGCACCGTCAAAATACCCTCCGCCGCCTTCATGCCTTCAATGTCTTCCGGCGACGTCTCCAAGCGCACCAGCACAGTCTTCTCACCGTTCTGCTTCCACGCCATCGCATCGGCCGCGTTGAACACAATCTTGCCACACGCCGCACCCGGCGACGCCGCAAGCCCGCGCCCTTTCGGCTTCGCATTCTTCAATGCCACCGCGTCAAATTGCGGATGCAACAACGTATCCAAATTGCGCGGGTCAATCATCAACACCGCCTCTTCCTCCGTGCGCATCCCTTCGTCCACCAAATCGCACGCGATCTTGAGCGCCGCCTTCGCCGTCCGCTTGCCATTGCGCGTCTGCAACATAAAGAGCTTCTGATTCTCAATCGTGAACTCCATATCCTGCATGTCGCGATAATGTTCTTCCAGCGTGTCGCAAATCTTCTGGAATTGCTTGAACACCTTCGGCATCACCTCCGCCATCTTCGCAATCGGCATCGGCGTACGCACGCCCGCGACCACATCCTCGCCCTGCGCGTTCATCAAAAACTCGCCCATCAACTTCTTCTCACCCGTCGCCGGATCACGCGTAAACGCCACGCCCGTCCCCGAGTTGTCATTCAAGTTGCCGAACGCCATCATCTGCACGTTCACCGCCGTCCCCCACGAATACGGAATATCATTGTCGCGACGATACACATTCGCACGCGGATTATCCCAGCTACGGAACACCGCCTTGATCGCCTCGAACAACTGCTCCTTCGCGTCCGTCGGGAAGTCACGCCCAATCGCAGACTTATACTCCGCCTTGAACTGACCCGCCAGTGCCTTCAAATCTGTCGCGGTCAAGTCCACATCGTTCTTCACTTTCTTCTTCGCCTTCATCTCATCGATGAGCTTCTCAAAGTGCTTCTTCCCAACTTCCATCACCACGTCCGAGAACATCTGAATAAACCGCCGATAGCAGTCCCACGCCCACCGCGGATTCTTCGTCTGCTTCGCCAGCGACTCCACCACCGTCTCGTTCAATCCCAAATTCAAAATCGTATCCATCATCCCCGGCATCGACGCACGCGCACCCGAACGCACCGACACCAAAAGCGGATTCTTCTTATCCCCAAACTTCTTCCCCGCCGACTCTTCCAACTTCTTGATGTACTCCAGCACTTGCTTCTCAATGTCGGCACCAATCTTCTTGCCGTCATCATAATACCGCGTGCACGCCTCGGTCGAAATCGTGAACCCCTGCGGCACCGGCAAGCCCAAGCCCGCCATCTCCGCCAAGTTCGCGCCCTTGCCGCCCAGCAACTCGCGCATATTTGCATTACCTTCCGTCTGCCCCGCACCAAAGAAGTAGACGTACTTCTTGCTCTTACTTTCGCTCATGTTCATTTCGCTTTCTTTTTTTATTTCGTATTATTTTAGTCTTGGTTTATAAATCACATATTGCCGATGACGGCCTTAATACGCCGCACACCAGCAGACGACGACTGCTCCTTCAAAATCTTGAAACTCCCGAGCTCCTTCGTGTTCGCCACATGCGGCCCACAACAAATTTCCTTCGACACATCCCCAATCGTGTAAAGCGAAACCTGGTCGCCATACTTCGCCCCAAACAAAGCCATCGCGCCCTCCTTCTTCGCTTCCTCCACCGTCGTCATCTTCTTCGTCACATCAATGCCTTGCTGAATCCACTCATTCACGAGCTTCTCAACTTCCGCAATCTGCTCCGGCGTCATCTTCTCAGGCCACGTAAAATCAAAACGCAACCGCTCCGCCGTAATGTTCGACCCCTTCTGCAACGCCGTCGGCCCGAGCACCTTATGCAACGCCGCATGCAACAAATGCGTCGCCGTGTGCATCCGCGTCACAACTTCACTGTTGTCCTGCAACCCAGCCTTGAACGAACCCGCACTCGTCGTCCGCGACAATTCTTGATGCTTGCGATTCGCCTCGTCAAACCCTTCCTTGTCCACAACAAGCCCAGCCTTCGCCGCCATCTCCAACGTCATCTCAAACGGAAAACCAAACGTGTCATACAACTTGAACGCCGTCTTACCACTAATCTGATTCTGCCCATGCGCCTTCAATTGCTCCGCGACCTTGTTGAACATCGCCTCACCCTTATCGAGCGTCTGGTTGAACCGATTCTCTTCCGCTTCCAAATCAATCCGACACTGCGCCAAATTCGCCGCGAGCTCCGGATACACATGATTGTACTTCTTGCAGATAACTTCCGCCAACTTCACCGTGAACCCCGGCGCAATCCCCAAAAACCGACTGTACCGCACCGCACGCCGAATCAAACGCCTTAGCACATAATTCGCCCCCACATTCCCCGGCTTCACCCCACCCTTCGGATCACACAAAATAAACGTCGCCGTCCGCATATGGTCCGCAATAATCCGCCGCGCCTTCAAAGCAATCTCCGCATCCTCAGGCTTCACCGTCGAGAGCTCATCAATCGCCGCCATAATCGGCGCAAAAATCTCCGTGTCATACACCGTCGCCGCGCCACTCAACATGCACACCGTCCGCTCAACACCCATCCCCGTGTCCACATTGTGTCGCCCGAGCGGTACAAACTTCCCGTCCGCCGTCTTGTTGTATTGCATGAACACATTGTTCCAAATCTCAATGTACTTCCCACAATGACAACCCGGCCGACAATTCGGTCCACACGCCTCCTTGTGCGTATCAATGAACATCTCCGTGTCCGGGCCACACGGACCCGTCGTCCCCGCCGGACCCCACCAGTTGTCCTCCCGCGGCAACGGAAAAATGTGACTCTCCGGCAAACCCTGCTTCTTCCAAAGCTCAATCGCCTCATCATCCCGCGGAATCCCATCCTCACCCGCAAACACCGTCACATACAAATCCGCCGGATCAAACCCAAGCTTCGTCGTCAAAAATTCAAAGCTCCAGTTAATCGCCTCAGGCTTGAAATAATCATTCAGCGACCAGTTCCCCAGCATCTCAAAGAACGTCAAATGTGCCGCGTCGCCCACCTCATCAATGTCACCCGTCCGCACACACTTCTGCACGTCCGTCAAACGCTTCCCCGCCGGATGCTCCTGCGCACCCATCAAATACGGCACCAGCGGATGCATCCCCGCCGTCGTAAACAGCACCGTCGGATCATTCTCAGGAATGACCGATGCACCAGGAATCACCTTGTGACCCTTTGATTCAAAAAACGACAAATACAAATCGCGGAGTTCATCCGCAGTCAGGTTCTTCATTTTGATACACTTTCTATAAGTCTTCTCGTATGTAAGTGCCGCATATTATACCATATTTCCGACCAAATGTCACGCACAAAACCACAGCACTTCTATTTATTTTCAACACGCTTCGCGGGCAACTGTGTCCAAATAACTGCCGCGAGGACCGTCAAACACCCAATTGTCTGCCCCACGCTCATGCGATCCCCCAAGCACACAAAGCCCGAAATCGTACCAAATACCGATTCCATCGAAAGCAAAATCGCCGCGACAGCCGCAGGCGTCCGCGCTTGCGCAAAGTTCTGCAACGTATACGCAATGCCACTTGAAAAGATACCACAATAGACAAGCGGAATCCACGCATTCAAAATCCCGCCCGCGGCAATTTTACTCGCCTCCGCGTCCATCAAAAGGAAAGGTGCCGCGACAACTGCGCACGTCAAAAGTTGCACCGCGCTCATCACAAGCAAATCCACCTTCGCGGCAAAATGGTCAACCGTCACCATCTGAATCGCAAACAAAAACGCACACAAAAGCGTCCACAATTCGCCCTTGCCAACACCTGAAAAACCACCGCCCGCATTCACACCCGTCATGCAAATCAAGTACGTCCCGCCCAAGGCCATCGCAACGCCAATGCAAATCTTCAAGCTCGGCATCTTCCGCGTCAAAATCGCCACAATGACAGGCACAAACAAAACATAGTTCGTCGTCAAGAACGCACAAATCCCAGGCGATGTCGATTCAATTCCTATCTGTTGAGTGGCCATCGCCATACACAACGGAACGCCACAACAAATGCCCGCAAAAATAGAACGCTTAACGCTCCCCTTCTTTTCTACATCAACATTTCCGCGGCACTTCCAATTCCGAATGAGCACACAAAGAAGCAAAAAACCGCCGCCCAAAACATTGCGAAACACCGTCATCGCAAACGGCCCCAAGTTTGCCGCACCATACTTTTGTGCGAGGAACGCTGTCCCCCAAATGAACGTTGTGAGGAAAAGTAAAAGTGGACCGATCATAAACGACCTCAATTATAATAGGAGAAACGTTGCTCCAAAGATTCCATCGCCCACGCGACAAGATAATTGAAAATGTAATAAAAGACGCCCGCAGCAATTAGCGGCACCATCGTCGTATGGGCCGCGGCCGCCATCTTCGCAACCGTAAACATTTCCATCACAGAAAGCGTAAACGCTAGCGACGTATCCTTAACAAGTGTAATCACTTCATTCGTGACGGGCGGCACAATGCGCTTCATCACCTGCGGAAAAATGATATATGAAAATGTGAGCGACTTCGCCAAACCCAAAGATTCGGCCGCTTCATACTGCCCACGGTCAATCGATTCAATCCCGGCACGATAAATTTCCGCAAAATACGCCGCGTAATTCAACGCGAACGCAACAACCGCACCCACGAAAGGTGAATACCCAGCAAGCGAAACACGGAAAATATAATAAGGCCCAAAATAAATAAACAACAATTGCAACATGAGCGGCGTACCGCGCATGATCGAAATATAAAGACGAAAAATCTGACCAATGACAGGATGCTTTGACATCCGCCCAAATGCAATCGCAAGCCCCAACGGCAACGCAAATAAAAGCGTCAAGAAAAAGAGCCCAGCTGAGACGCCGAGCCCCTTCAATAAATCAAATATCATCCCCACGTAGTCCATCGAAAACTGCCGCGCTTACTTGAGAATGATGTGGTTCTCTCCATTGAACCACTTGCCCGAAATCGCCGCGGCACTTCCATCCTTGACCATCTCGCGGAATGTCTCCACAACCTTGTCGCGCAACTCTTCATTGCCCAGCTTGAACCCAATGCCATACGTCTCCGTCATCACAATCTCGCTCAGCTTCACAAACTTGCCCGGCATATCGGCCATCTTCTTTTCCGCAACGCCAATATCAAGCGCAACCGCATCGACCGCCCCCGATTCAAGCGCCATCACCGCCGAATTGTAATCCGCCGTCGTGCGCAATTCCTTGAACGTCTTCCCCAGCTCTTCCTTGTCGCCGCCCGCCATCAACGCCTTCTGCACCGGCGTATCCGTCTGCACCGCGACAACCTTCCCAGCCAAATCCGCAAGCTCCTTTATCGCCGACCCAGCCTTCACAATCACCACCTGCGAATTGTCCACATACGCGGGACTCCACGTATAATTCGCCTCACGCCCCTGCATCGTAAACCCATTCCAAATGCAATCAATCTTCGCCGAGTTCAGCTGCATATCCTTCGCGTCCCAATTGATCGGACACGCGACAAATTCCCAGCCGCGGCGCTTGCAAACCTCACGAGCCAAGTCCAAGTCAAACCCCTTGTACTCGTTACCATCCTTGAACCCGTAAGGAGGAAACTCGGCATCAAAGCCGACGATAAACTTGTTGTCCGTCAGCGTCGAACGTTGCGAGCAACCGCACATAACGACCGCCGCCACCGCGGCAAAAATACCCATCATCAAATTCTTCATACCGAGTTTCCTTTACCTTATTCTTTAAGAGTTCCTTCTATCCATTAGAAGTTGAAGCAAACGCCCACGCCGCCCCAGACAAATTCTGGGAACTTCGCGTACATCGCGCCCGACGAATTGTGCGCACGCTCACGAAGCGAATGGTCCAACGTCTGGCAGTACGCAATCTTGCCAAACACACCAAACCAACTCGTGAACATGTACGTCGCATCCAACTGCAACTTGTACGTCGCAAGTCCGCAGTTCGCCGGCGGATTCGTGAACCCTTCCGTCGGGAAGCACCAATTGTACTCACGGCTACGCCACACAAACGTCACACTCGGCTTGAGCGAAAACGCTTCCGAAACCTGGAAGTTATGGAGCGCACCAAACTCAAGCACCGTGCCCTTCGACTCATGATACTCGTGAATCACATTCAAAAACGGCGTGATGTACGGGTTGACAAGCGAGAAGTAGTTGTTGATATCCGCCGTCAAGTGCGTCTTCGGGTGGTCGCCATGATTCGGGTACCAGTACCACACCAACGCAAAACGATAGTCAATACCCCAGGTCTGATCATCATCAAACCAGAACGTGCGGCCATAATGCACATTGAAATCCCATTCATTGAACGAACGGTGATAGCTCTCCCAACGACGCCCCGTCAAATCCGAGTTCGACCACGCGCCAAGGCCCACATAGCCCAAGCTCAGCGGCAAATTGAGGTTGCCCTCAATGTAGCCCTGAAGGGTCGGTTCACAGTTCACAAGGTTGCCATAAAGCTGATAGCCCGAATAAATGCCATAATTGGCAAAGCCCCAGAAAAGTGGAGCGTCATCAGACTTCTCAACTTCGGCCTCGACCGGTTCCGCCTTGTCAGCATCAGCCGGCTTTTCAGTGTCAGCGAAGGCGCACATCGTCGCCACCGCACTCATTGCTATAAGCAACTTCTTCATAATTTGTTGTATCCTCACTTAGTGTAGTTTAGTGGTTTATGAAACGGCATATATTATACCATATTATCGCCCCAATTACAAGGGGGATATTACCAAAACTTTAATGCCACCCCCAAATACCCCTCAAACTCCTCCCAAATACACCCTACGCAGCATTTTTCCCCGTTTTACCCCCTTCACTTTCTCTCCCAAATATGGTATAATATGCCCCCATGTCTGAGAACCAAGATTCATTGCAGTCAAATTTGGATGAACTGGCCCACGGTCGCATCGGCCATCTCCTCATCAAGTACTCATGGCCCGCACTCGTCGCCATGACCCTCAACGCACTCTATTGCGTCGTCGACCGCTTCTACATCGGCCAAGGTTGTGGCACCGATGCCATGGCAGGCCTCACCCTCACCTATCCGCTCATGATGATGTTCTCGGCCTTCGGCGTCCTCATCGGCGCAGGCCATTCCACCGTCCTCTCCATCAAGCTCGGCGCAAAAGATCTAACCGCCTGTGAAAAACTCGTCGGCCAACTCGTCGCCTTCAAGCTCCTCTTCTTCATCACACTACCGCCCCTCATCTTCTTCAACCTCGACACCGTCCTCGGTTGGTGCGGCGCGAACAAAGTCACCCCCGGCGCCTGCCAAGCCGCCAAAGTCTACCTCCAAATCGTCCTCTTCCCACACCTCTTCGCTCACCTCGCCTTCGGCCTCTCCGCCATGATGCGCGCAGAAGGTGCCGCGGTCCGCTCCATGATGTGCATGGTCATCGGCTTCGGCACAAACCTTATTCTCGACCCCATCCTCATCTTCGGCTGCAACATGGGTATCGCCGGCGCGGCCTGGGCCACCAACATCGCCATGTTCGCCTCCTGCGCCTTCGCCGCCTACGCCTACATCCGCGGCAAAACCATCATCCCCTTCCACTTCAAACGCATCGGCTTCTACCGCGGACTCTGCTGGCGCTCCCTCGCCGTCGGCTTCTCGCCATTCTTCACCACCATCCTCAGCTCACTCATCAGCGTCTCGCTCTCCGTCGCACTCGCCAAATGGTCCCCAAACGAAGCCGAAGCCACCGCCCACATCGCCTCTCTCGGCGTCTTCCAAAGCGTCCTCATCCTCGTCTTTACACCCATCCAAGGCGCCCAACAAGGCCTACAACCCATCCTCGGCTACAACTGGGGCGCACGCAATTTCCGCCGCGTCCTCAACGCCACAAAAACAGGCTTCTGGGCCACCACCATCATGTGCATCCTCGCCTGCCTCGTCCAATGCGTCCCACCCTTCCCAACTCTCCTCGCACGCTGCTTCGTCTCAGCCAACCAGCCCGACCTCATCCGCATGGCCGCTCACGACCTCACCGTCTCCAATTGCATGCTTTGGTGCATCTCCATCAATGTCGTCGCCACCACCTACTTCCAATCCATCGGACGCCCCACCGCGGCAGTTTTCCTCTCCCTGCTCCGCCAAGGCATCTGCCTCCTGCCGTGCATTTGGATCTTGCCTTACTTCATGGAAGATAAAACCTTCGCCGTCTGGCTTGCCTTGCCTATCTCAGACGTCCTCTGCCAATTCGCAACATCAGTCCCCTTCTTCTTACACTTGCGCTTCCTCTCACGCGTCCGCCCTCACCGCAAAAGCAATCTAAATAAACCCACCTAAATGCGTCCATCACTGCTTCCACCCCTAAGCCCATCCTGCCTTCGCGGGGGGCGCCGCCCCCCGTTACCATTGTTTCCAAACTGCGTTACCCAAAACCGCAAGCTTTGAATCACGCCTTTTCTACCAACGTCAGCTTCCTGTACCGCGTCTGCCACACGCCATCCACAATTCCGCCGCGACTCTTCCAAACCAAGGTCACCTTCGTCCCTGCCGCCACCTCATTAAGTGCCGCAGGTCCCCGTTGTCATTGTTTCTTCAATTTTCAAAGATCAAAAACCGCGGCAAAACTGCCGCGGGATGGTTTATCGCCTAGCCATCAAACGTACGAAAGTGAAAATCAGT
>CAVGIZ010000006.1:0-24478 GCA_963629255.1 Anaerovoracaceae bacterium | reverse complement strand
GAACTATGATATGAGTGATATGTCGCTGAATAAAGATGATCCTGAATCATTGTTCAATTGGGGGCGATGGTTTGTTCGGGCCAGTAAGGAAGATGAGATGAATGCGAATAAATATCTTTCTATAGCAGTCAAATTGTTTTTACGGGCTGCGAAGCTAGGACATACGGAATCACAATATAATCTTGGTCTTTGTTATTTTGATGGTTGCGGTATTGGACAAGATTATGAAACTAGTTTTGATTGGTTTATGAAGGCAGCGGAACAAGGACATATTGGTGGACAGCATCGAGTTGGAATGTGTTACTTAGAAGGAGATGGCGTTGGGCGGGATTTTGTGCAAGCGGTTATGTGGTTTGAGAAAGCGTCTGAACAAGGCAGTCCTATTTCTCAGTACAATCTTGGTCTTTGTTATGAGAATGGATGGGGGGTTGCGAAAGATGAGAAAGTGGCATTTCGTTGGTTTATGAAGTCTGCTGAGCAAGGGGTTCCAGAGTCGCAAGACAAGGTCGCATTATATTATATGGAGAGTAGATGTGGACAACAAGATTATGCTAAAGCAGTTTTTTGGTATAAAAAGGCCGCCAATCAAGGAGAGCCCGTTGCCCAATATAACCTCGGGCTTTGTTATTGTAATGGGTTGGGTGTTGAGCAAAATCTTTCGGTGGCATTTTATTGGTTTATGAGGTCGGCCAAACAGGACGACGCGGGCGCACAAGTTATGGTTGGATTATTGTACTATGATGGCATAGGGGTTGAGAAAGATATCAAACAGGCGGCAGTATGGCTTAATCGTGCGGCGCAGCAGGGAGAGCCTAAGGCTAAGCACTATCTTGAGATATTGTCACTTGGGCAAGCGAGGTGAAGTTTTGAGAGAGGTTTGGTAGACGCGTAAAGGTGTCTGACGTAGGGGGAGAAGTCTAGTTCAGATACTTGGTGCTTTGGACATAAAACAGGTTAGGCGTGAAGGTTTTGGCCAAGTATATCCTGAACATCAATGCTATTGAGCGCGGCGGAACAAAATACGAAAAAGTGCCGCGGTTAAAAAAGGGGTTTTTTGATTGGGCGCAGGGAAGGAAGGAATTTACGCGCGTGTTTGGAAAAATTTACGCGCGTAAATTAGCTAGGTTACGCGCGTAAATTGGGTCGAGTTGAACGGTGTCTCTCGGTAGGGAAAAAGTGCCGCGGAAAACAGAAAAGAAAAAACATCACAAAAGTGCCGCGGGGGGGGGGGTTGAGTGTTGGGCGGAAATATGGTATAATATACGGCTACATGAAGAGATTAGATTATGAGAACGTGAAGGCGGCGATTGAAGGGTCGAAGCGGATCCTGATATCTGGGCATTTGAGTCCGGATGGGGATTCGCTTGGGTCGATGATTGCATTGGCGCGGATGTTGAATGCGGCTGGGCATGAGGCGTATGGGACGGCGGATGTGAATGCGCTGGGGAAGCCTGGATTTTTGCGTGGAGTAGAGGCTTTGATACCTGTGAGGAAGCTGAAGAGACAGAAGTTTGACCTATTTTTGGCGGTGGATTGTGGTGGGGTGGACAGGTTGCCGCCAGAGGTGAGGCCGTTTGCGGAGAAGTTGCCGCGGGTTTGTATAGACCATCACAAGACGAATGATGGGAGTTTTGCGGCGGCGTCGATTGTGGATGCGGGGGCGTCGAGTGCGGGGGAATTGGTGTGGCGGTTTGCGAAGTGGATGGAGTGGGAGATTGATGATGTGACGGCGGAGGCGTTGTGGGTGGCGATGATTACGGACTCTGGTCGGTTTGCGTATGATTCGACGACGAGTGGGACGATGCGAGCGGCCGGGGATTTATTGAAGCACAATGTGCGCACGGCGTACATCAACGATTTGATATATGGGAACTTTTCGCGCAAGGCGATTGAGTTGAAGCGTCTTGCGTGGAGGAGTTTGCATGTGTGGAAGAATCGGAAGGTGGCGGAGGTGACGCTGACGCGGGATGATTTCCGTGAGGTGCGCGGGACGAAGGCGGAGGCGGAGGACATTATTGAGATACCGCGGTCGGTGGCGAAGAATGAGATTGCGTTATTTTTTTATCAGATTCCGGATCGGACGAAGGAGACGAGGTGTTCGATACGGACGCGAGGGGAATGGGATGCGACGGTTTTGGCTGGGAAGTTTGGGGGTGGTGGGCATGCGCGTGCGGCGGGGTGTACGATTCGTGGGACGATGGGGAGTGCGAAGCGGAAGATGCGCGCGGCGGTGAAGGAGATGTTGAAGGGGGCGTGTCGGAAGACGATGCGGATTCCGGATATTAAGGTGGGCGCGGCGAGTCCAGTTGATTTGAAGAAGGATGTTGAGGTTAAGAAAGAGGAGAATGTGAAATGAGCGAGAAGTATGCATTGATTTTGACGGACACGAAGGCTGGGCATGAGAATCAGTCGAAGGCGTTGGCGCGGATGCTGGGGCTGGAGGCGAGGCTGGTGACGGTGAATTATCGTGGGAAGATTGCGAAGGGGCTTTCGTATGTGTTTAGTCATTTGAGGATTTATGCGAGTTGGCTGTTTCGATTGAGTGCGAAGGGGATGAAGAGGGTGCGGCCTGAGGAGGTGGCGGTTGTGCTTGGGGCGGGGTCTGGGACGTTTTATCCCGCGGCGGTTATGGCGAGGAAGTATGGCGTGAAGTGCGGGGTGGTGTTGTATCCGAGAGGGTATAACATGAAGATATTTGATTGCATTATTGCGCCGCGGTTTGATCAGCCGAAGGAGGAGATTAATATTATTAGCGTGCCGGCGAATTTGGTGGCGAATGACGCGTCGTATTATGAGGCGGGGGTGGAGACGTTTCGTGAGAAGCATGCGGTGAAGGAGGGTGTGAATGCGGCGGCGGTGGTGATTGGTGGGCCGAACAAGTGTTCGACGATGACGAAGGAATGGATGAAGGGGGAGCTGGATAAGATTTTTGGCGCGAAGGAAGAGGGGCAGGAGTTGTGGGTGACGACGTCGCGGCGGACGCCGGCGGATGTGGAGGCGCTGGTGGATACGTACCCGTGGGATTACAAGTTGATTTATTCGGTGGATCATTACAATCCGATACCGGCGTTTGTGAAGTTGTGTAGGAAGTTGTATGTGACGGCGGAGTCGACGGGGATGTTATCGGAGGCGGTGACGTGTGGGACGGCGGAAGTTGAGGCGTTGGACAATTTGGTTGGTGGAGAGCACAAGTTTCGGATGTTTGTGAATGCGTTGCGTTCGCATGGGTATTTGGGAGGGAACAAGAAGGTGGACATTGCGCGGAAGATGGAGAGGGCGAAGAAGTTGTTGTTAGGGTTGGAGGGATGACGCGGAGAGAGCGAGAGAAGGCGCACGCGATGATGTTGTGCGTGCCGGGATGTGGGATCGTCATTTTGATGGTCGCGCTTCTCATCTATTTGGGGATGCATGCGTGGCGCGAGGCTGTGGAAGATTTTGAGTTGCGGTGTGAGACGCAGGCGTGGGAGTTGTGGCAGATGGAGGGTGCGATTGATTGTTGGGGGATTGTGGAGGCGGAAGGGGATGAGGAGGAGGAAGAAGAGGGCGGCGATTTGGACGATGAGGAGTGTGAAGGGGACTGGGGTCATTTTTGTGTGGGAGGAGGGAAGGAGATTGTTTGGTGTGAGAGGCGTGGGTTTTGGTTTGGGCGCGAGGTGGAAGGATTTGGGCTTGGGAGTCGCGTGTATGTGGTGGGGGCGATGGGGCTTTTGGTGATTGGTTTTGCGGTGATGATGTCGATTTTGTTGGTGCGGTGTTTTGTGTTGTCGGAGCGGGAGCGGATTGATTTGATGCGGATGGTGGCGCATGATTTGGCGTCGCCTTTGGTTGGGATTCGGATGCTGGTGGGGAAGGATGATGCGACGGTGAGGAATTTGAATGAGCAGGCGTTGAGGATGGTGGAGAATTTTCGAGAGTTTGTGCGGCAGACGGTGCGGCGGTGTTGGGCGCGGTTGGAGCGTGTTGACATGATGGAAGTTTATGAGGAGGCGTATCAGATTTTTCGTGAGGATTATCGGGATTATTTGGGTGGGGATATAGAGGTGAAGGTTGAGGAGGGGGAGGAGTATGGGGTATGGGCGGATGAGGTGATGGCGAGTCAGATTGTGTGGAATGTGTTGGGGAATGATTTGAAATATGCCGCGCCGTATGGGAAGGTGAGGGTTGAATTTACGCATGAGGGGAAGTATGTGGTGGTGCGGTTTGTGGATGAAGGGCCTGGGATGAAGGAGGAGGACATGCGGCATGCGTTTGAGAGGTATTATCGTTCGCGGGCGGCAGAGGAGGCGCATGTGAGCGGGTATGGGATTGGGCTTGCGACTGGGCGGGAGTTTGCGCGGGTGATGGGTGGGGAGTTGAGTGTGCGCGCGAATAAGCCGCATGGATGCATTTTTGAGTTACGTTTGCCGCGGACGATTATTAAAAAAGAAGAAGCAAAACGTCTTGCACAAACGATCAGAAATATGGTATAATATACGGCGTATGAGAATTGTCGTCAAAGTTGGTACGCATGCGATTGCGAAGAAGACGGGGCGGCCGGATTATTCGGCCTTGCGTCGTCTTGTTGGGCAGTTGTGTGAATTACGTAAAACAGGTTGTGAACTTGTCTTTGTTTCGTCTGGCGCGGTTGCGGCGGGCGTCGAGGCACTTGGGTTGACGGCTCGACCGAAGGACGTCAACGATGTGCAGATGTGCGCGGCGGTTGGGCAGGCACGCTTTATCTTTGAATACGAAAAGCTCTTTGCGGAGCATGGTGTCAAGATTGGGCAGCTATTGTTGACGCATTACGATTTTGAAGATCGGCGGCGTTCGCAGAATGTGAAGAAGGCGCTCGATCGGCTGATGAAGGCGTCGATTGTTCCGATTGTGAATGAGAACGACGTGGTGGCAGATGAGGAATTGAAGGGCCAGACATTTGGTGATAACGATTGGATGTCGTTTTTGATTGCCAAGCTTGTCAAGGCGGATGTTCTCATTTTGCTGACGACGGTGGATGGGCTTCTTGATGCGGCGGGCAAGCGGATTGCGCATGTGGATAGTTTGCGTGGCATTATGCGTTTGGTGCGGCCTGGGGAGAAGGGGAACCTGTCGAAGGGCGGGATGGATTCGAAGTTGAAGGCGGTGAAGGCGGCGGTTGCCGCGGGCATTGATACGTACATTGCGAATGGTCGCAAGGCTGCGCTTGTGCCGCTGATCAATGGTAAGTCGGTTGGCACATTCTTTCCGGGTAGCGCCCTCTAAGGAGAAAAATGAATAGAAGTCGCAAGACGATTTCCGCCGCGGTTCTCGCGTGTGGGATTTTCGCTTGTTTGCGTGGCAGTTTTGCCGCGGTTGAGACGAATGAAGTCACGGAGCTTGCGCCCGTCATTATTATGGGTGAGCGTTTGCGCATTGGGGATGCTCAGCCGGATGATTCGATTTGGCGTGGCGCGCCGCCTGCGGTGACGGTGAGGAATCAAAGTGAAGCGGGGACGGTGACGGACCTGAGTATCAATGGTTCGGCGTTTTCTGAGGCGGGTGTTATTTTCAATGGTTCGGCTGTGAGGAATTCGCAGACGGAACATTTCAATGCGGACGTGGGGTGCCCAGCTTCTTGGTTGGAAACGCCGCGGGTGTTGACGGGGGCTGAGCTTTTTCGCACGAGCGCGGGGCATTCGGCGGGATCGCTTGAAGCGCGGCTTGCACCGGTGATGGAGCGCGGCGGGAAGGCTACGATTGGTGCGGGGCTGGATGGGCTTTACTTCATGCGGATTGAGGATCGCGAAGTTTTTGACGTGACTGATTCGGTGAGGGGGTGGGCCGCGGCATTTATTGATGTGGCGCATGCGGACCGCATTGATGGGTATGAAGAAAATGGGATGGACCGTTTTTCGGTGGGTGGGCGCTTTGGGATGCAGGCGGAGAATTGGATTTTTGACGCGCTCATTACGTATCGGTGGAGGGAGTTTGGGTGCCGCGGGGCGTATGGTTATGATTCGAAGCCTGCGTGGGAAGCGAATAAGTCGGGGCTTGTGTCGCTTGATTGGGTGTATGATGCGGGGAATGATCAGAAGAGTGAAGTGAGTTTGCTTTGGTCGCGCGCGCATGATGTTTATCGGCTTGATGAGAACGATCCAGACTACTATGAGAATAAGCACCTCGCCGATGAGATTACGCTGCATGCGACGACGCGGCGGCATTTTACGGATTGGTTCTTTATTGACTTGCGTGGCGATACGGAGTTTGAAGTTTATGCGACGCGGCGTCACCATGATTATACGGGCTCTTCGCCTGTTTCGATTCGTCGCAAGCTTCATCGTGTGCATGGGTCGTATGCCGCGATGCCGGGCGTGAAGTTGGGGCGTTGGGAGTTTGCAGTTGGGGCCGCGGCAGAATTTTATAGCGCGTTTGATTCGGAATGTAATCCAGCGGCGAGCGCGGCGTATTTTTTTGATGAGGAGGAGCGCGGCAAAATTGAACTTTCCTATCGTGAAGCGACGCGCATGCCGAGCTACACCGAGATGACGTATGAGAGCCCGGCGAACGTGGGGACGTACGACTTGCCGCTTTCGCATACGCGGACGTTGGCGCTTGACTATGTGTATGCGCCAAAAGAGAATGACCTTATTGAACGTGGTCGCGCGGGGGCCTTCCTGGCGCGTTCTGAACGACTCACCGATTGGCTTCTCACGGCGCGCGGCGGGCGTTGGACCGCGACGGCGCTCAACCCCGTAACCTTCTTTGGCCTTTCAGGCGACACGCTTATCAAGCTGACGGACGACCTCAAACTGATGCTGGATGGCGCCGTCACAATCAAGAAGACATCCACCGATTATTATGCCTCGCGCTACGTGATGGATTACCCGATTGCGGCCTTCGCGGCAGAATTGCGCTATGACTTGACCTCTTGGTGGCGCATTTCGTATCGCCAAGGTGTGGAAGTTTGGAAGTCCAATCCCGTGCGTAATTCCAATCGTGTGCGCAATGTGTCGCGGCTCGAGACGGAGGTAAAAGCGCCTTGGGCGGATGCGTGGTCCCTGACGTTGGGCTTGGCGGACCTCTTTGATCAAGCCTTTGAAATCATCCCTGGCCAACGTGCCGCGGGCCTCACGGGCTACCTCGCGTTGAGTTATAAGTGGTAGGATGGTAGGGTCGGCGCGTGCGAGGGGAGGAAAAGTGCCGCGATTAAGGGGTGTGGGAGGGGCAATATTGGGCTAGGGGGCAATCGCGGCACTTTGGGAAGCGTGGGGCGCAACGTGTTTGGCCGAAGGAGACGAGATACGAGTTCCAGGTCTTCCAATAGCGGCGCGGCAGAATTTTGCGGAGGGTCATTTCGGTGGCGAGTGGCGTTTTGGTGTGGACGAGGCCGAGGCGATTGGTGATGCGATGGACGTGGACGTCGACGCAGATGGCTGGGAGGTTGAAGCCGACGGCGACGGTGAGGTTGGCGGTTTTGCGTCCGACGCCTGGGAGTTCGCAGAGTTGTTCGACGGTGTGAGGGAGGATGTCATTGAATTTTTCGTGGAGGGTGCGCGGCAGTTCTTTGAGGTGGTGGGCTTTGGCGTTGTAGTAGCGGACGGGGTAGATGAGTCGAGCGAGGGTTTGTTCGGGGATGCGGTCGAGGTCGGACGGGGTGAAGGTGCCGGGGCGCGCGGCGGTTTGGAAGAGGCGTGCGGCGGCTTTGGCGGTACAGGCGTCTTTTGTGCGGGCGGAGAGGATGGTGGCGACGAGGACGCAGAAGGGGTCGCGCGTTTGGGTTTCGAGGAGGTCGACGACGGGGGCAGGGTGCGTCGTGAATTCGCGGCGCAGGATACGATTGACTTGAGGTATATCATTGACTGTCATGGTGTGTATTATACCATATTTGGGGAGCGGGTGCAAGAGGGGAAAAATGGGAAGTGGTAAAGTTTGTGCTGGCATTTTGGGCGTAGATATGGTATAATACACGCCATGAAACAGATTGTAATGGAGTATCGCGTTCCGTATGCAGATACGGATCAGATGGGCGTTGTCTATTATGCGAACTATTTGACGATTTTTGAGAGAGCGCGTAATGAGCTGATGCGCGCGTTGGGGTATACCTATCGCGAGTGTGAAGCAGAAGGATGGTGTTTGCCTGTCATTCATGCGGAGGTGGATTATCACCGGAGTGCGCGGTATGATGATTTGCTGGAGGTGAAGGCGTATGTGTCGAGCATGAAGGGTGTTCGGATTGAGATTGCGTGCGAGGTGCGGCGCAAAGGTGAGGATGGGATTTTGGTGAAGGGGTTCACGCGGCATTGTTTTGTTTCTGTGAAGACGTTTCGTCCGGTGCCGCCACCTGAGAAGTTTGTGGCGCTCATAGCGGAGAACGATTGAAAAGGAAAAGCGATTTAGGAGAACGAAAAGGAGAAGGCGATGATTGATAAGAAACACTTGACGGTATTCATCATGCTCGTGAGCTGCTTTGTGCTGTGGGGCTTGTTGAACAATATGACGGACAATTTGGTGCCAGCGTTTCAGCGGATTTTCACGATGGACCAGTCGAAGGCGGGGTTGGTGCAGGTGGCGTTTTATGGGGCGTATGCGGTGTTGGCGATTCTCGCGGCAGTTTTGGCGGAGGAGTTGTCGTATCGGAAGGGTGTATTGATTGGGCTTGCGATTTATGTGGCGGGGGCGCTGTTGTACATCCCGGCATGTATTGAGCAGAGTTTTGATATTTACTTTATTGGGATTTTCATTGTGGCGGCGGGATGTTCGTTGTTGGAGACGACGTGTAATCCGTATGTGCTCTCGCTAGGGGATAAGCAGGCGGCGGTGAGGCGGCTCAACTTTGCGCAGATGTTCAATCCGGTGGGATCGATGGTTGGGATTGTTTTGGCGCAACAATTTATTTTGGCGAAGTTGAATCCGGCGACGGCGGAGATGAGAGCTGCGATGGAGCCTGCGGAGCGCGCGGCGATTATTCACAATGAGCTCTTTTGGGTGTGCACGCCGTATGTGGGGTTGTGCATTATCGCGGCGATTATTTGGTTGTTCTTTTTGTGTCACGGTGAGGAAGAGAGTCAGGAGAAGGGGACGAATGGGAAGGCGATGCGGAATGTGGTGACCGCGGCACTTTTTGCGGTGGTGCCGATGGCGGTGTTGTATGTGTTTTGGAAGGTGTGCGGGGTTTTGAAGTTGACGGAGATTAGCTGGATTTTGTATAGCATTTTGGGGCCGGTAGCGTACATCGTGATTTCGAAAGATTATCGTGCGATCTTGAAGAGACTGCTAAAGACGCCGCCGTATTGGATGGGCGTCGTGACGCAGTTCTTTTATGTGGGCGTGCAGATTGCGGCGTGGACGTGGTTGAATGTGTATTGTCAGAAGGAGTTGGGGGTGACGCCGGCGCAGGGCGCGACGTATTACATGATTGCATTGACGCTGTTTTTGGTGTTCCGGTGGGTCGCGACATTTTTGATGAAGTATTTTACGCCGGCGCGGATGATGGCGGTATTTGCCGCGGGCGCGGTTGTGTCGTGTTTGGGCGTGATGTATTTGCCGACGAAGGTGTTGTTTACGTGCGGGGGCTTGCCGTTTAGCGTGAACATTATTTGCCTTGTTTCGATGAGCGGATTTATGTCGCTCATGTTCCCGACGATTTATGGATTGGCGTTGGGGGATTTGGATGCGAAGGCGCAGAAGTTGGGGGCGTCGGGATTGATCATGGCGATTTTGGGTGGTGCGATTATTACGCCGTGGATGGCGGATGTGATTGGGAATGTGAATTCGGTGTGGTGCTCGATTGTGCCAGGGTTTGAGACAGTGTGGGATGAGAATTTGAAGTTGACGCAGACGACGCTCAGGGCGAGCTTTGTGATTCCGGCGATTTGCTTTGCGGTGGTGTTTTTGTATGCGATGATTTTCCGCAATCATGGGCGCGCGGGGAAGGGGCAAGAGCAAGAGGCGAAGTAAAAGGAGCGGATGGAAAACGCGATTGCGATTGTTGGGATGAGTTGCCGGTTCGCGGGATGTGCGAGCCCGGCGGCGTTGTGGGACGTGGTGATGCGCCGGAAGAGCATGCTCACGGTGCCAGGGAGCGATTTGGAAATTCCGTTTGGACAGCACAATGTTTTTGCCGCGCCGTATCCGACGAGGCTGGGGCAATTGGGGGATTTGTATTCGTGTGTTCCATCGATGCAGAATTTTCCGCGGCAGGTGAATGCGGGTGAGAATCAGGATTTGTATTTTGCGACGCAGTTGGCGTTTGATGCATTGAGTGATGCGTCGATGCGGCCGCATGCGCGAGAGGCGGTGCGTGGGACGGTGCGGTTTGGGTATGCGCCGCCGTTCAATGCGTCGACGGTGAACTGGTTGCAGCATACGGCGTTTTTGGATCAGACGTTGGACATCATTCGGCGGTTTTTTCCGCAGGCGCATGAAGAGGCGATTGATGCGGTGAAGACGAAGTTGGTGGAGTCGTTGCCGTATCCAGATGCGGCGTCATTTTTGTTGGGATCGGGGTATCGGTTTGTGTCGTGGATTGCGCGAGAGTGTGCATTTTCTGGGGCGGCGACGATTTCGGATGCGGGGATGTTGACGGGGGCGGCGACGTTGATGGATGCGGTGGATGATTTATTGGAGCAGCATGCGGATGTGGCGCTGGCGGGGGCTTTGACGCCGCCGTTGTCGCGGGCTTATTTGGAAGGGCTTTCGGGTGAGGTTGATTTTTCGACGCGGACGGAGTTGCATCCATTTGCGAAGGATCAGGATGGGACGATTCCGGGTGAGGGCGGGGCGTTTTTTGTGTTGAAGCGGCGTGAGGATGCGCTGCGGGATCATGATCGGATTTATGCGCTGATCCGTTCGATTGCGATTGGGCATAATCCAGATGATGATTCGTCATCGATTTTGGGGCGGGCGATGGAGCGCGGCAAAATTGCGGCGCGGACGATTGGGCTTGTTGAGGCGGATGGGTCGGGGATTGGCGGGATGGAAGCGAGGGAGATTGCCGCGATTCAGAAGTTGTGGGGCGCGCATCGGCCAGGTGGGGCGCTTGTGGGCGTGGGGTCGGTGAAGGGGAATATTGGGCATACGCTGCGGGCATCGATGTCGGCGGGGCTTGTGAAGGCGGCGCTGGCGTTGTATCATCGGGTGTTGCCGCCGCAAGTGGAAGTGACGAGTCCGAACGAGGCGCTCGCGACGTTGGAATCGAGTGCGTATTTGTTGGATGAGGCGCGGCCGTGGATTACGGGGGATAGTGCGAACCCGCGGCGCGCGGCGGTTTTGGGTGCGAACTTTGACCCGCGCAATCCGATTGGAACGGCGTCGGTGGGTGGACGTGCCGCGGCCATTATTCTTGAGGAAGAACCGGAGGTGCGCGGATGACGGAGCTCGTGATTTTACGCGCGGCAGATGACGCGGCACTTTTGAGCGAGATGAAGCGCGTGGTGGATTTCCTCGATCGCGTGCGGGATGTGTCGCTGCTCGATTTGGCGTATACATGCGCGTTGACGACGGGGAACGCGGCGATTGCGATTGTGGCGGAGACGGTGCAAGATGTGCGCGCGCGGCTTGCGTCGGCGGCGTCACGTTTGGAAGCGGGCACGGTGACGCGCATTCGGGATAAGAGCGGGACGTATTATTTTCACGATCATTTGCTGGGGGGCGAGACGGGTGGGAAGCTGGCGTTTGTGTTCCCAGGCGCGATGTCGTTTTATCCGGACATGTTGCGTGATTTGGCGATTGCGTATCCGGATTGCCGCGGCGCTTTTGATGAGCTTGAGGAAGCGTTGAGGGAAGATGATAGTGAATTTTCACCGTCGAATTTTATTTTCCCGCCCGCGGCACATTATCGGCATGATGCGGATGTGTTTAGTTCGGGTGCGTATGCGCAGGCGCTCGTGGCGACGTATGCGGCGTGTATGGCGTTTGCGCGGTTGATGGCGCGCGTGGGGATTGCGCCGGAGGGCGTGATTGGATTTGGCGGCGGGGAATTGGCCGCGATGATTCGTGCGGGGACGGCGGGAGAAAATCTGCCGCGGCCCGATCGGTTGCGCATCATGCGCGAGATTTATAAGATTGTGGATAAGGCGGTCGATCACGCGGGGCTTCCAGAGACGGCGATGGTCACGCTTTTGTTGCGGCGAGAAGGGGAGGCGGATGATGTTTTGGCATCGTTCCCGAAAGGACGCGTGACGCTGGCGATTGACTTTTCGCCGCGGCAGAAAACGTATGCGATTGAAAAGGATTTTGCTGAGACGGCGCTGGCGGCCTTTACGGCCGCGGGCATTCGTGCGATGACGCTTGCCTTGAATCGTCCCTTCAATACGAGTGCGTGCGAAAAGCTTGTGCCGGCGATTCGTAAGTTCGCCGATAATTGGATTCGCAAAGATCCGACGTGTGCGATTTATTCATGTGCGTCGGCTGAGCCCTTGCCGAAGCGTTTGCGCAAGGCACGCGAGACGATGGCGAGTTTGTGGTCGCATCCAATTTGTTTTGGTGCGACGATTCGGCGCATGCATGCGGATGGGTTCCGCGTGTTTCTTGAGGTCGGGCCGCGTGGGCTGATGGCGAGTGCGGTGGACGATTCGTTGCGCGGCGAAGAATATGCCGCGATTGCGCTCAATTCAATTCATCGCCGCGGCATTCCTCAATTGCAACACGCCCTCGCGCAGTTGGCTGCGTATGGGGCAGTGTTTGATGTTTCGGGTGATCTTCTTTCGCGTGGTGGGCGCAAGCTTGATTTTGATTCGGCGGTTGTTTCGGTGCAACGGCGCGAGACGGAAATGCGCCTGTCGCGTGCAATGCCGCGCATGACGCTACTTGCGGATGGCACGACCGCACACACAATGGCGGCGGGCACAGGCGAGCCCAAGGCCCGCGGCGCACGTGCGGCCCAACGCGCGGCCGCCGTCGCCGCACGCGAACGCCGCGGTCGCCAATTCGATGCGGGCGCGATGAATCCACTTGTCTCCGATGCCGATATTGTCAATTCAACGCCGGGCGTTTCACTTGAATTGCGCAAGACATTTCGCCTCGCGGAAAATCCATTCATCAGCGATTTCGCGCTCGGCAACAGCCAACTTTCTTACGCCTATCCAAACCTCAAAGGCCTCATCCTTTTGCCCATTCCCGTCGCGGCAGAAATTATGGCCGAGACCGCGGCGATGGTCGTTCCCAACCGTGAACTTTCCGTTGTTGAGGACCTCCTCAACCGTCGCATGGTGCCCTTTGAAAATGGCGAGCTGACCCTTTATATTCGCGCCGAACGCGTGGCCTCGGGCAATCCAGAACTGGCCGCGGTCAAGGTGCAAATTCGCGAAGACTCACCCAACAGCGCCTACACCTGGCCCATCATTGAAGCCACCTTCGTCATGGCGCGCAAGCTCGACCCCATCCCCGTGCGCCGCGCGCCCCTAATGAAACCGCGCTCCGTCCATTGGTCGAGCCGCGACATTTATCCTTCGCGTCTTTGCTATGGTCGCCGCCTCCGCGGCATTTCCTTCGTCGAAACGTGGAGCGAATCGGGCCTTGATTACGAAGTGGAAACGCCGCCGCTCGCGGGCAACGTCGTCTTTACGCGCTTCCCGCTTTGGCTCCTCAATCCGCTTCTTCTTGAAGATGTCGTGAGCGCCTTTGCCATTTGGCGTGCGCGCGACCGTTTCTCCTTTGCCTTCCGCATGCGCCGCCTCGAACTCCACGCCCCGCAACCCAACGAAGGCGCGAAAGTGAAGTGCTACTTGCGCTTGACAGGCGTCACGCCCAAAAGCCACCTTTGCGATATCACCGTTTCCGATGGCAATGGCGGCGTCGTGATGTCCATCTCGGGCTGGGAAGAAATCGTGAAATACATTCGCCCCGAATATCGCGATCTCATCATGCAACCGGCGACAACGTTCGTCTCGAAAACGCTCACCGCCGAAGCCCTCGGCAAACCTTCCGTTGACGTTTCTTCCGCGTACATCACCGATGTCCCCTACGAAGACTTTGAACGCGACGAAGAAATCTGGCTCAAGATGTTTTCGTGCATCATCCTTGGCGAAAAGGAGCGCGGCCAATTCAAGACGATGCCAGGCTCGGCCGCACGCCGCACGGAATGGCTCTTCGGCCGCATCGCCGCCAAGGAAGCCGTCCGCCGCTATTTGAACGACTACCATCAAGCGCGCTGGAGCTATGCCGACGTTGAAATCTTTGCGGACGACGCGGGCAAGCCTTACGCGATTGGCGCCTGGAACGACTACCTCAAAGTCAAGCTCGACATCGCCATCGCCCACACCGCGCAATTCGTCGTGGCCCTTGCCGCGGCCAACGCCCACATCGGCGTTGACGTCGAATCCACCAAGCGCGACCTCTCCGCTGAATTCACGGCCGGCGTCTTCACGCCCGAAGAACTCGCGCTCGCGGCCAATGCCCCAACGCCTTCGCAAGCCGTCATCCGTTTTTGGTGCGCAAAGGAAGCCGTCTCAAAAGCGCTTGGCACCGGCATTCGTTATAGTCCACGCGAGTTGATTGTCTCGGGCTATCAAGCGGATTTGGCAACTTTGACCGTTCGCCTCACAGGCGCGTGGGAGGACGCCTTCCGCACACTCAAAGGCCTCGATATCCCTGTTTCTCTCAAGACGATGAATGACCACGCGCTCGCGTTTTGTTTCATCCCTCGCAACCTCTTCAATGAAGACTGAATTCCCTGTTTACGCGTGCCCTTATTCACAACGTCTCGCGGCACTTTCCCCGCGTTTCGCACGCCAAGTCTATCCCGATCCCACCGCGAAAAAACTGCCGCGGCCGAATCCCAAACTTTCCATCGATCCCTTCGGCGAGCTCACGCACGCGTCCAAAGTCAAGGGCCTCAAGCAACGCTTTCCCGATCGCGTCCTCATCATGACGACCGACCATTGCTTCATGAATTGCCGCCATTGCACGCGCCAAGGCCTCTTCGGCAAAACCGAAGTCGTCCAAACTGCCGCGGACTTGCAAGCCTGTCTCCGCTACGTGAAGGCGCATCCCGCGGTCCGCGACGTCCTTCTTTCAGGTGGCGACATTCTCACCTTGCCCGACGAGAAGGTGATGAAATTCGTCAACGCTTTTGCCGCGCTCGACCAAATCGACCTCGTACGCGTCTGCACACGCGCCGTCTGCACAAATCCCTCGCGCATTACAAAACGCCTCGCCAAAGCCCTCGGCCAATCCAAAAAAGTTTGGGTCAACACACAATTCAATTGTGCGGACGAAGTCACGAGCGAAGCCAAGCACGCCGCGGCACTTTTAGTCGAGGCGGGCATCCCCGTCAGCTGTCAAACGGTTCTCCTCAAAGGCGTCAACGATTCACCGGACGAAATGCTCAAACTCCTCCGCGCACTTTCTGCCGCGCGCATTCGCCCCTACTACGTCTTTATGTGCGACCCCATCGTCGGCATCGACCACTTTCGCGTCAGCCGCCGCCGCGCCAAAGAGATTGAAAAGGCCTGCGCCGAATCAATCGGCGGCCTCGCTTTGCCGCGCTTCGTGATGGACATCCCTGGCGCCAAACGCAAGGTCCCCATCTAAGTTAGCGACCACGCCGAGAAGGGCTCAATCCTCGCGGACGTACAAAATCCTTTCCCGCGTCTGCCACACCCCATCCAAAATTCCGCCGCGACTCCGAATCGTTATCACAACCTTCGTCCCCAACTCCAAATGATCCAGCGCCGCATTCCACGCCATACGCGTCCACAGCGGCGACTGACTCGCAAGCTTGAACTCCGCCGTCTTCTCAACCCCATCCTCAATCCAACTCGCCGTCACCGTATCGCCCTCCACAAGCTGCACGTTCTCTCCCATAATGAGGAGCTCCTTTCCTTTAATTAAGGAGTCTCCATGCTGCGCCCCATCCGACACACACGACGTAATCGCCAACCTCTTCCCCAACTTCGTGTTCACCAAATCCAGCTCGTCCAAATCAAGCTTCTTCAAACCGCGCAGCTTCGCCTGTATCACCACATGCGCCTCACACGTCTCAGGATCAAACTTCGATCGCGGACTCTCCACCATCCCCGAAATCACCGGCATAAACTTAAGCCCCGCAACCGTCCGCGGCACCCCATCCTTCGCCACCGCCCCTTCCACATAACTCAACACCGAACTGAAGATATGCTGCACCATACTCGGCTGCATCAAAAGCCCAGATGACTTGATGAACTCTTCAAAGACAGCTTCCTCGTCGCGCGTCATCTTTTGCTGAACTTGCAACCGATAACCCACTTCCTTCCCGCCCTGCTTGACAGGAATCGTATCAAAATACAGTTCTTGCATACCTTCTAATCCTTTCAGATGCGTATATCATACCATATTTTAGCCTAAAATGCAAGCACATTCATCCTCCGCCTGAAGGAAATTTATCCTTTCCCTGGATTAATTTTATGTCTACACCCGGTGTAAGTCAATTCTGCACCGGGTGCAAGTCGGTTCTGCACCGGGTGTAAGTCGTGTCTAGACCGGGTGTAGAATAGAGTTGCACCCGGTCTAGACACAAGCTGCACCCGGTCTAGACATAAGCTGCACCCGGTCTAGACCCATATTTCCCTGGCTGAAAAACCAAATCTCCAGGGCTAGCCGAACAAACTTGGTTGAATAACCGTCTGACCTTCTTTGGCGGACGCACTTTTCTTCTCACCCTCCGCGGCACTTTTTTCTTCCGTCCGCGGCACTTCTTCCCCGCCCGATGGAGCCTCCGCGACCCCTTCCGCGGCAGTTTCCGACAGCATCGCGAGGAGCTGTTCCTCGTTGATGACGGTCGTCCCGAGCGCCTGCGCCTTCTTCGTTTTGGTCTCGCCCACATTCGCGCCCGCAATCAAATACTTCGTCTTGCTCGTCACTGCCGACTGAATAATGCCACCGGCCTTTTCAATCAGCGCGGCATATTCCCCACGCGGCCGCGACAAACTTCCCGTCAACACGCACCCCGCCCCCACGAGTGGACCCACCGCGGCACTTTTCCCCCGCTCTTCACGCTTCGGATTAATCCCCAACGCCGCCATCCGTGCCAGGAACTTCTGCCCACCTTCGCTTGTAAAGAAATCCAAGACCGCCCGCGCCGCCTCCACTTTAATCGTCAAGATCTTGTGTTCTTTCTTGCCTTTCTTCTCGTCATTCGCCAAGACATTTTGAAGGACAGGACTGTTCGGAAGGTCCGTCAGCGCGGCGTGTTCATCCGCAATATCCCGCGCAACCGTCACGCCCACTTGCGGAATCCCAATCGCATACAGCCACCGATTCAGCGGCAACGCCCTCGCGGCATTCACCGCTTCCATCAAGTTCGCGGCATTTTTCCCAAACCGCCGCGGCGATGTTTCATCCCCGACATTGAGCTTCGCCAATTCTGCCGCGTCCAATGTGAACAGATCAAGCGGATCATGCACAATCCCTTTTTCAATCAGCACATCGGCAATACGCCCCCCGAGCGCCTTCAAATCAAGCGCATTACGCTCCGCAAAATGTTCAAGCCGCCTCTGCAATTGCGCCGGACAAAGCGGATTCGTGCACCGCACCGCGACCTCGCCCTCCACGCGTTCCACCGCCGCCCCACACACAGGACACGCCGTCGGCATCACAAACATCCGCTCCGCCCCCGTGCGCTTCTCCGGTATCACCGAATCAATCGCGGGAATGACATCCCCCGCCTTCACCAGCCACACATGATCCCCCACGCGAATATCCTGCCGCGCAATCTGGTCCGCATTATGCAACGTCGCCCGTGCAATCACCGAACCCGCCAGCGGCACTGGCGCAAGCTCCGCAACCGGCGTCAAAATCCCCGTCCGCCCCACTTGCACTGTGATCGAATTGATGGTCGTCTCCACGCGCTCTGGCGCATATTTATAAGCCCGCGCCCAACGTGGACCATGCGCCGTCGCACCCAAAATCGAGTAAAACTTCCGCTCATTAATCTTCAGCACCGCCCCATCAATCTCAAAGCGAAACGTGTGGCGCAACGTCTCCAACTCATCAATCGCGGCAAAAACTTCTTCAATCGTTTGACACGCCCGCGACCACGGCGTCGTCGGAAAACCCCACGCATGAAACGCGGCAATCATCTCCGAATGCGTCGCAAATCCATCGCACCCCACGCCGCCCGCATTGTAAATGACAACATCCAAAGGACGCGTCGCCGCCTCGCGCGGATCCAGCTGTTTCAACGAACCGGCCGCGGCATTTCTCGGGTTCGCAAAACCTTCCCGCCCCGCCTCTTCCTCGCGTTCATTCAGCTTCGCAAAACCCTCGCGCGTCATATAAACTTCGCCGCGCACTTCAAGCTCTTCCGGCGCACCCGCAGGCAAGCTCAAAGGAATAGATCGAATCGTCCGCACGTTCGCGGTCACATCATCGCCAACAAGCCCATTCCCACGCGTCGCCGCACGCACCAGCTTGCGCGCGCGATACAAAAGCGAAATCGAAACACCATCAATCTTCGGCTCAACCCGATACGTAAAGCCTTCCACCTCGCGCCGCACAAACGTGTCAAAGTCCGCAAGCTCCCCTTTCGAATGCGTCTTGTCCAAGGACTGCATCGGCGGGTTGTGCGTCACCTGTTCAAACCCCGTCAAAGGCGCACCGCTCACACGTTGAGAAGGGGAGTCCGGCGTCACGAGCTGCGGGAATTCACGCTCCAACTTGAGGAGCTCTTCATACAAAAGATCGTAGTCGCGATCACCAATAACAGGCCGCGCCTCCACATAATAGAGGTAGTCGTTCCGATTGATTTCGCGGCGCAAAACCTCGAGGCGCGCGGCAGCTTCGGTCTCGCTCATGACGGACCCTTTAGGCGAGCTTCGCAAGTTTTGCCGCGAGTCCAATGTACGTCGCCGGCGTCAGCTTCATCAACCGCTTCTTGTCCGCCTCTGGCAAAGGAAGTGCCGCGATAAAGTCGCGCATAATCTCCGCCGTCACACGCCGCCCACGCGTCAATTCTTTCAGCCGTTCATACGGATGATCCATCCCAACCTTGCGCATCACCGTCTGAATCGGCTCCGCCAAAACTTCCCAGTTGTGATCCAAGTCATCCGCCAACTTCGCCTCGTTCAATTCAAGCTTGCCCAAGCCCTTCAACGTCGAACGAATCGCAATCAACGTATACCCAAATCCAACGCCCATATTCCTCAGCGTCGTCGAATCGGTCAAATCACGTTGCATCCGCGAAATCGGGAGCTTGCGCGCCAAATATCCCAAGACCGCATTCGCCAAACCCAAGTTGCCTTCCGAGTTTTCAAAGTCAATCGGATTCACCTTATGCGGCATCGTCGACGACCCCACCTCGCCCTTGATCGTCCGCTGCTTGAAATACCCCATCGATACATACATCCACACATCGCGATCAAAGTCAAGAAGAATCGAATTCCACCGCTCAATCGCATCAAACAATTCCGCAATCCCATCGTGCGATTCAATCTGCGTCGTCAGCCGATTCTGCCTCAGCCCAAACGATTCAATCACCTTCCGCGACAACGCTTCCCACTTCACATTCGGATACGCCGCCAAATGCGCATTGAAGTTCCCCACCGCGCCATTCATCTTCGCCGGCATCACCAAGCGATCAATCTCCCCCGCCTGACGCCGCAAACGCGCCACCACAACTGCAAATTCTTTCCCCACCGTCGTCGGACTCGCCGGCTGCCCATGCGTATGCGCCAGCATCGGCACCGCGGCAAATTCCTTCGCATCCGCGGCAATTTTTTCCGTCACCTCATCCATCGCCGCTCTGAGCGCCGCCTTGCCCGCCGCCAGCATCAACGCGTGCGACATATTATTGATGTCCTCGCTCGTGCACGCAAAGTGAATGAACTCCGTCCGCGATTCCAAACTCGTCCCCTTGATCTTCTCCTTCAAGAAATACTCAACCGCCTTGACATCGTGATTCGTCGTCTTTTCAATCTCTTTGACGCGCCGCGCATCCTCAAGCGTCACCTCTTCCCCAAGCTTCCGCAACTGCGCCCGCTCCGCCTTCGTCAGCGCCTTGCATTCCGGAATCTCCTTCGCGTCACACAACGCCTCCAACCAACGGCACTCCACCGCAATGCGCCGCCGAATCAAGCCAAACTCCGAAAAGATTTCGGTCAGCTCCGTGCACTTATTTGCATACCGCCCATCCAGCGGGGACACAGCCATCAAGTTGTCGAATTGCATTTTCTTGTTCCTTCTTTTCCTTGTTAGTCTACACCAAATTTCTCGGCCATCTCGCGCCCAACGACCTCATATCGCCAGCCCGTCGCAAGCGGATTTGTCTCATCCGTGACATCATCCACAAACGCCGTCACCACCGCACGCGTCGCAATCGCCGCGGCACTTACATGCAGCTCCTCCGCCTTCGTCTCAAGCCACTCCAACGCCTCGCCCGCGGCACTTTTTACCTCCGCAATATAATGCGGATGCGGATCCTCCGGCCACTCTTCCTCCGGCAAATCTTTCGCCTCTCGAATCGCCTCCGCATACTTCCCCTCAAGCGTCGCGCCCTGCCCCTGATTCAACCGATGCCGCAGCTTCCCCACTTCGCCTTTCGCCGCCATATCCACAAGCGAACCATCCTCGCCACACCACGCCCGCGGCTTCTTCCATTCCCGCGCCATCTCTTCCCGCAACGCCGCCACAGCCCGCAAAATCGCACGCCCGCGCCCATCCAACACCGTCCGATGCAACTTAATCTTCTTCCACGCCTCGCGCGGCTCCACATCATTGTAAAGCCCGGGCTCATTCATCTTCGCCATCTCATCCTCAAGCCACGCTCTCGTCCCATACTCATCCGCCTTCGCCAAAAGTGCCGCGCGCAACTCAGGCAAATACCGCACATCATCGAGCGCATACTCCATCTGCTGTGCCGTCAATGGACGTTGCATCCAATTCGTCAACGTCTCCGTCTTCGCAAGCCCCACATTGATCGCCTCAAACAACAACTTCTGCAATCCCGTCCCGCTTCCAAATCCAGTAAATGCCGCGGCCACCTGCGTGTCAAAAACATTCCGCGGCACCGCACCCGTGTAATGATGCAAGTGCGTCAAATCCTGATGCGCATCATGCAAAATCTTCACAACCCCCGCGTCCTCAATCACGCCCTTCAACGCCCCCGTATCCACCCCCGTCAACACATCCAGCGCCCAACTATCCTCAACCCCACATCCCATCTGCACCAAACTCAATTGCGGACGATACGTCGTGCGCCACACAAACTCCGTGTCCAACGCCAGCACCCCCGCCGCACGCGCCTTTTCACACGCTGCCGCAAGTTCCGCCGTTGTCCGCATCAATCCCATTACGCCACTCGCCTCACCCAATCGCCCGCAAAATCACGCCCTTCAAATAAAGCCCCTCCGGAAAACTCAACGCCACCGGATGGTCCATCCCTTGCCGCGTCCGCACAATCATCTGAAAATCACGCCCCGCATCCTGCGCCGCCTCCGACAAAATCTTATCAAAAAATTCCGTCGTCATCGCGCCCGAACACGAGAACGTCGCCAAAATCCCATTCGGCTTCAAGAGTTTCATCGCCAGCAAATTGATGTCCTTATACCCTCTCGCCGCCTTCATCAATTGCGAACGCGACTCCGCAAACTTCGGCGGATCCAACACAATCAAATCAAACTTCTGCCCACGATCGCGGCACGCCCTCAAATACTTGAAAACATCCGCCTCCACATACTCCATCTTCGTCCCACACAAATGCACCAATCCCTCATTCTTCTTCGCCAGCTCCAACGCCTCCTTCGACAAATCAACCTGCGTCACCGACTGCGCCCCACACGCCCGCGCAAACAATCCAAACCCGCCCGTGTACGAAAAACAATTCAACACATCCGCACCATTCGAAAGCGACCCCACAATCATCCGCGCATCCCGCTGGTCCAAATAAAAACCCGTCTTGTGTCCCTTCCTCACATCCACCAAAAACTTGACCGGACCCTCCGTAATCTCAATCAACTCCGGTGGCTCTTCCCCCGCCAAATTCACAAACGCCGCGCCCTCAACACTCAACCCTTCCTTCTTCCGCACATCCACATCGCGCCGCTCACCAACCCCCTTGCAAAACGGCGCAAACTTCATCAGCCCCGCCACAATCGCATCCTTCCAAAATTCTGCCGCGGCACTCGTAAATTGGCACACCACATACCCCGCATAATAATCCGCCACAACCCCAGGTAGCCCATCGCTCTCCGCATTCACAAGCCGCACCGCATTCGTATACCCATTCCCAAAAAAGTCCGCCCGCCGCCCCACAGCCTCCCCGACACGCGTCTCAAAAAGTGCCGCGCTCGGCTCCACCGCATCCGCCCCAAACGTCAACATCCGTACACGAATCTGCGAAGAAGGGGAGTACGCCCCATACCCCAAACGCTCACCTTCCGCGGCAAAAACTTCCACCGTCTCGCCATTCGCCGCGCCTTCCGCCGCGACATCAATCGCACCCGAAAAAATCCACGGGTGCCGATGCCGCGCCGTATAATCGCGATTCGCCTTAAGTACAACCTTCTTCATTACCGCACACGCACAATCGCGCCAAACTTACAAACCTGCGAACACTGCTTGCAACCCGCACATTGATTCGGGTCAATCACCATCTGGAACGCACCAGGCCGCAGCTCCACCCCACGCGTCATCGCCGGGCACCCCATCTTGAAGCACGCCCCACACGCGCGGCACTTATTCTCATCCACGCGGCACAACCCTTCCTTCGTCAACTTCGCCGCAATCCGGCACGGCGCATACGCAATAATCAAGGCCCCCTCATCGCCATCCATCGCGTCCTTCAACACCGTCTCCAGCCCCGCCAAATCATCCGCGGAAACCTTCACAACCTTCTTGTACCCCATCGCCTTCGCGACCTCGCCAATTTCCGTCACATTCGCCGCGTCACCCGTCAGCGTCTTGCCCGTCCCCGGATTGTCCTGATGCCCCGTCATCGCCGTAATACGGTTATCCAAAACAACCGTCGTCACAGGCGTCCCGTTATACAGCGCGGACAAAATCCCAGTCATGCCCGAATGGAAAAATGTCGAGTCCCCCAGCACCGCACAAATCCGACCCTTCATCCCAGCCTTCTTCATCCCCGCCGCATTGCCAATCGATGCGCCCATACAAATCGTCGTGTCCATCGCATTGAGCGGAGGAAACGCGCCCAGCGTGTAACACCCAATATCGCCCGTCACCGTCGCGCCCAACTTGTTCAGCACATAAAAAACGCCGCGGTGACCACACCCCGCACACAACACCGGCGGACGCGTCGGCAAACTCTTGTCCACCACAACCGCCTGCGCCATCTCCACATCACCCAAAATCTCATGCCGCAAATTCTGCAAACGGTCCGCATTCAATTCGTGCATGTTGAGCTCCGTCTTGTGCTCAACAACCTTCAACCCCATCGCCTTAATCTGCTCTTCCAAAAATGGATCCAGCTCCTCCACCACCAAAAGCTTCTCCACCCCCGCGGCAAATTCCGCAATCAACTTCTTCGGCAACGGATTCGTCCACCCCAACTTCAAAATCGTATACTCAGGGAAAATCTCCCGCACATACTGATACGCCACCGCACTCGTCACAATCCCCAATTCCTTCTTCCCCTTAATCACGCGATTCAACCGCGAGCTCGACGCCGCCTCTTCCATCGCCTTCGTCCGCTCCTGCGCCGCCAAACGATGGTTCCGCGCAAACATCGGCACCGGAATCGTCTTCGCAATATTCTTCTTGTACGGAATAATCGCATGCGGCTTCGGATTGAAATCCCCCAAATCTACCAACGACGCCGAATGACTCGTCCGCGTCGTCAAACGCACAATCGCCGGCACCTGAAACTCTTCCGAAACCTCAAACGCCTCCTGCACCATGTCATACGCTTCCTGACTGTCCGCCGGCTCAAACAACGGCGCACGCGCAAACTTCGCCAAGTTCCGATTGTCCTGCTCATTCTGCGATGAATGCATCCCCGGGTCATCTGCCGACACCACCACCATACCACCCGTCGCACCCACATACGTGAACGTCATCAGCGGGTCCATCGCCACATTCAGCCCTACATGCTTCATCGCCGTCAGCGACCGCGCACCCGCAATCGACGCACCAATCGCCGTCTCCATCGCCACCTTCTCATTCACGGCCCATTCGCACTTCACCGTATCCTTGAACTTCGCAATATTCTCCAAAATCTCCGTCGATGGCGTCCCCGGATACGCCGACGCCACAATGCACCCAGCCTGCGCCGCCGCATGCGCCACAGCTTCATTCGCACTCAAAAACTTCTTCATTTTTTGCTTTTCTCGCTTTCTCTAGTATTAACGATAGTATGTCTAAAAGATAAGCCTATATTATACCATATTTCAGCCCAACATTCAACCCCCTCCTTCTCAAGAGGGCAATTCAATTTTCAAAGATCAATGCTGTAACCAGCGTCCGCGGCATTTCTGCCGCGGTCGGTCGAGTGTCCCGCGCTCACCGCGCGGGGTCTCTCCCCATCAGTGCATCGTCATTCCAACGCCACTACCCATCAGCGAGCATCCAGCCCCTGCAAGCGCACCCAAAAGCG